>CAJPPS010000239.1 GCA_905372595.1 uncultured Capnocytophaga sp.
TCCGTGGAATTAGGATAACATTTGCCATCCCTAATTGCTGAATTTGACTCCAACAACCATAATCAGGAATTTGATAATATCCTTCTCTCCACGAGAAATGGCCACATTTTAGGAGTTGATACAAATTCTTCTCTATCTCTGGAGTAAGAGTGGTTTTTGGAAAAGGGTTTTCTATTTCATCTAAGACATTTACATATCGGTATCGGTAAGTGTCTTCATTCCAGTATATTAGAAAGCCTGACTTCTCAAGTAGTATCAGATTGATAATATCTTTTCCATTTCTCTTGCCTTTTTCTATATAGCATTCAATTCCTTCTGGTTGCTCATAGATGACAGAGTGATTATGCTCTTTATAACTATCTAACTGATAGACGATAATAGGATCTTCTACCTTGGTCTCATAGCTGTGGAAGATTGCTAAAAAGGGGGTATTGTCAGGGTATGTTATGTCTCCTACTCCCTTGTAATCAATCATAAGAGCGACATCTTGCTGACCGTCAGTATTAAAATCTCCATAACAAATAATAGGACACCCTTCACCTTGATGAATTTGGTAATATTCCCAAAATTCTTTAGAAAACCGTTTTTCTATGTCAATAGGAGTAAAAGTATCTTGGTTGGCTTCTATATAAGAGGCAATATTTTTAGGAATTTTACACAGAGATTGGAGGGTATCTTCTACAGGGAGAGGAACTGTCTCCTCTGATAATTTTTGGGGCACTTGCTTTCTGGGACAAGCGACTAAGAGTAATAGAAATGGGAAAAATAAAAATTTTTTCATAGGTTTATTTTTATAGGCAAAATTACTAAAATTCTTTGGATTTCTTTAGATGGTAGTAAATAAAAGTGACCATCCCATAGAGGATAACAAAAATAGGATAGGTAAAAGTAATAAGGAAAACATATCCAAACGGGGAAGTATGGCTATCTAAAATCCACATAATTGAAGGGTATGCTCCCATAAATCCTATATAGAAAAAGATAGGGGTTAAGAACACTCCCAGCCATAAGCCCCATTTGCTTTTCTTATTGATATAATAGAGATGCAACACCACGGCACATAAAAAGAGAATAATCCCAAATCCCAAGGGGCTTATCGTAAGTACAATAAGTCCTATCCAAGAGGGCTTTGGAGAAAATCGCCAATAACAATTACCTGAGAGGTGGATATCCTTGATCTTTCCTTGAAAAAGTTGGTCACTTACTCTATATTCTTCTTTTCCCATAGAGGATTGCTCGAATTCTAATTCCTTAGGGAAATGGATTTCAACTTCTATTTCAGGAAAAGTTTTCCAAAACTTAGATGGGTAGATGCTATATTCGAGGTCATACTGAGGGAGAAAATCATCTCGTAGTAACTCAGGAAAGGCAGTATAACTGACCTCTATGGTATTCTCACCTTTTTTAAGAGGAGCTATAAAATGAATAAGGTCAGAAAGTTCCACTTTTTCTTCTTCTGTGCCATCATAAGTGATATAATAGTTGGTCTGATATTCTGTGGGGTAGTCACTGTATGGAATAGTATCTATGTCTTTCCTTAGAAAGGAGTATTCTTTCTTGTTATCTATAGGAATTGAAGAGATATTTTCTCCATTGACAAAAATTTTATGGTCTTGTAGATAATTGGAAGCCATAAATACCAGAGGCATAGCCTCGTTAGCAGGGGCGTTAATCTTATATTTTATCTTGAATAAAATGATGTATTCATAATGAACTTCTTTGTGAGGATTTTTAAGAATTTGAGCGGTAATTTTTTCATAAGAGACTGTACAATCATTGGTGAGAATGAGGGAGGAATGAGAAGTCCCATCTATAGATGTTTTTGCCATATTGGCCTTACTTGCCCAAGAGAGAGTAAGCAATAGCAAAAAAAATAGGTATTTATTCATATATTTGGATATTTCCTTATCAAGGGCAAATATACGAAAAGATTAAAAATTAACATCAAAGACATCTGAAAAAATTATAAAAACTGCTTTTGTAACTCAATAAAAATAATTACTTTTGCCAAAAATTAATAAGGATGCTACTTATAGGGATTACAGGAGGAACTGGATGTGGGAAAACAACAGTAGTTAATCAGATTATAGAAGAACTTCCTTCAGGACAAGTGAGTGTAATTTCTCAGGATTCTTACTATAAGGATTTATCTCATCTCTCTTATGAAGAAAGAACAAAAGTTAATTTTGATCATCCAAAATCATTGGATTTTGACTTGCTAAGAGAGCACCTATCACAGCTAAAGGAAGGAAAGACAATTATGCAACCCACTTATTCTTTTGTGGAACATAATAGGTTGCCAGTTACTATTCCTATAGCACCTTGTAAGGTACTAATAGTGGAAGGAATTCTAATTTTTTCTCATCCTGATTTGAGAAATTTGTTTGATATTAAGATATATGTTCACGCAGATTCAGATGAACGACTGATTCGCCGTATCAAAAGAGATATATCCGAAAGAGGGCGTACTATAGAGGAAGTTCTCAATAGATATCAAACTACTCTCAAGCCTATGCATCAGGAATTTATAGAACCTACTAAGGAATATGCTGATATTATTATACCTAATAACCGGCATAATAAGGTAGCTATAGATATAGTAAAAACAATTGTTCATAATCGTATAACAATCTGATATAGTATGATAGAGCTAGGCTTCATTAAGAAATATCTTTATATATTAGTGGCAATTGTTTTTGCAATATGGATGCTCTTTTTCGATGCTAATTCTTGGCTTTCTCATCGTAAATTAAATAAAGAAATAGAAAGCCTTAAGCGACAAAAAGAATTTTTACAAAAAGAAATTGCTAAAGATCGGCAAGGAATAAAGGAAATTAATACTTATCACGGACGTGAAAAATTTGGACGTGAAAACTATTATTTCAAAAAAGAAAATGAGGATATCTTTATCATTGAATATGATACAG
>CAJPPS010000240.1 GCA_905372595.1 uncultured Capnocytophaga sp.
TTTTCTTGGTAGCTGTTGTTTTTTTTGATGTATCTACTCTTTTTAGCCCTTGTGAAACGGCAGGTTTTCTCTTGGCTGTTTTCGGTGGTGTTAATGTTGCTGGCATAACTTTCAATTTTGGGTACAAATATACAAATTATTTTTGTGCAAAGTACAAAAATTGTACCAAAGCGCAATAAGAGTTAATAGGTGTTGCAATAGGGGTTAATAGTTATTTACCGTGTGTTGTCTGTTTAGACAATACACCTTTTAGCGGTTACACTTTTAGTTTTCTTGTCTTTATCTCGTTTTGGAGTTCCTCCGAGAGTGTGTAGCCATTGGGCAAGCCGTAGAGTTCAACAAAGGTCAGAAACTCCTGACAGCTCAAGTTCTTACAGTAGGCATTGGCTTTGGGTCTGTACTGCTGAATAATATCATTAATATAGGTACGTATATTCTTCTCACTGTATTGGGATAGATACAATGAATAGAGTTCTTTCTTAGTTTTTATATGTTTAAGAATTTTCATTTTATTTTAGTTATTTATTTTGTGTCTGTTTATCTTGTGTTTTACTTAACTTTCGATAGAAATACATACATACCTCGTATCTCTTTAGCGTATCTTCTCCAGTCGAATATATATCTTTCTGCTGCGTATATGATTTAGAAGAATATATCTTTTTCCCTGCATATTGAACAACAATTCTTACCAGCGAACTCCCGTACGCTACACATTCAGAAGATACCCGAATATCCTTACGGCAACAAAATAGATGAGCCTTGAGATAAAGTTCTAGATTTTTCTTGTATTCCGATTCTGTGAGCATTTTCTAACATTTTAGTTTATCATACCTATTACCTATAATTTCTATATCATTTTTATAATAATCCCACCAATCAAGAGAAATTATATATCCGTAAGATTGTGGCTGATTCAAAGACTCTAGATGCGCTAAAGTGAAGGTTTCAAGCATATCATTATAACATACAAGGAATATCTTAGTATCACCAGTTCTAAATTTCAGGCGAATTATATCTCCTTCATATACTTCTCTTTCCTTACAATCGCAATATCCAGTAAATTTAGAGATAGTATCTGTTTTAATTTTATGCGAGTCAAATATAAATTCTAACCCAGATGAATCATAATCATAAAGGTATGTGTGTCCATCCTTGGACCTTGCGCGCCATTTTGTTTTTTCCATATCTATATTTTTTCTAAATCGTTTATATCTACTACAACTTTAGAGCCGCATACTTCTACATTGTAACTTAGAGATTCATAACTAATGTAAGCAATATTAATAATTATACCCTCCTTATTCAATCTGGTTAGTCTTACTTTATCGTCTTTTTTTAAAATAATAAATTCTTTCTTCTTTTTCATATATAAAAAAATCTAATAGCTGTTATATAGAGGATACTTCTAATACCTCCTTTATAGTTAATTTTCTCCCTACTAAAAGAAAATGTTCTATAATCTTATTAACAACGCAACAAGCACCAAGAGGAGATTCAGAACAGTCAATATGTAAAATAATTCCATCTCCAAACATATAATCTACAAAAAAACAATGTAATTCATCTTTTTTAAAGTCAATAATACACTTTTCTAAAAAATCACTCATTTTAGCACAATAGCTATTGTATTTATCGAATGATTTATTAATTTTTTCGCATAAATTCTTATGCTTAATGGTTATTTTTTCTTTTTTCATATCTAAAAATCTATTTCGTTAGAGATATTATCCATTAGGGAATGTACTTGTTGAGTAAAATAGGATTCTGTATTAGGGGTATTAACAACTGTTGTAGGGGCTGTTGGGGTGTTAGGTGTGCTTACACATAAGTATTGCACTGTGGTACGAGTTTGCCCTATATATTCCGTTTTCTTAATAGTACCACTGAACAAATAGCCCTTTAGCGTACAGAATTGTTCTAACTTGGTTTGAATTCTCCCATTATTTAGCTTGATATGCCCACAAGAAGCCTTGCAATTATCCATTAGCTCCTTTTTATTAATTTCGATGTTAAGGCGTTCTTCATCAAAATAGTCCTCTGCCCATTCCAAGAAAGTATTCCCAATGATTGCCTTGAGATTATTTTTCTTGAGGTTATCCGAAGGGGCAAAATAGTGATTGTCCTGATTGGCTATATAGAATTGGCAACATCGCAGCATAAAGTTATAGAATACATTCCACTCCTGAGGGTTCCACTCTTTGTAAAATCTTTTTTTGAAATCATCATAAGGCTGGTATTCCCTCCCCATAGTCTTATTTATCTTATGATAATAGCTAGAAAAAGTAACGAAAAACACACGGCGCAAGCCTGCTGAACTATCATCTTTAAGACCATAATTAAAAGTACCCATAATCTTTGGGCGTTCTTCAAAAGAAAAGAATCGCTCTTGCTGTACATTCTTTGTATTCGGGGTAATTCCACGAGTGATAAGGGTATAAAAGGAGCGAAAATCTTGGTTTTGATTCACATCATCAAACAATATTGCGTCGTGATAGTCCTTCAAGCCCCCAAAGATATGTTTGTCCTCCAATATATCCTTTTTACCACTGTCTTGTGGGTGAAAAAATTTTGCTAACTGCTCTATACCCTGTGCGAACATACTCTTTCCAGTTCCTCCGTTAGCCTCGTTGTTATCCTCCTTTACTTGATCATCGGTAACATATATAAATACAGGAAAATTCACATCATTCCAGCGGTGGAGCATATACCCTATAGCATAGCATTTTGATAAAAAATGTTGTTCTTGTGTAATCTGCTCTTGTTCAGTAAGGTAAGGGGAATTTAATAAGTGTTCCACGCCCCAAGGTTTTCCTTCTTTTTGGTAGCTCTTATAATCATTTTCCCAAAATACACGACTGGTATTAATAAGGTAATTGAGAAAATCACAATTATTGTAAGTGATTTTCACACGATT
>CAJPPS010000241.1 GCA_905372595.1 uncultured Capnocytophaga sp.
ATTTTTTTGTATAAAGGAGCTTTTTCTTTGTACAAAAAATAATTTTCTAATTCTTTAGCTAAATCCGAAAAGGCTTCTATTCTTTGTGTGAGTAAATTCATTAATTTCATTTTTTGATGAGGCAAAAGTACGAATAAATAATGATTTATTATTGATTATTTGTATCAGCTTTTATAATAGATTTACTCTTTATTTGGTAATGATAATCTGAAAAAGAGGAATTATTTCAAATTACAAAATAACTAATTATCTTGTCAATTTCTCCAAAAATTACTACTTTTGCAATCTGATAAACAAATCATTTTATGAATAAGAAAGTACGAGTGCGCTTTGCACCCAGCCCAACAGGTCCTTTGCATATAGGAGGGCTTCGCACAGCTCTTTTTAATTATTTATTTGCTAAGAAACACGGAGGAGATTTTCTCTTGCGCATTGAGGATACAGATCAGGTTCGTTATGTAGAAGGAGCAGAGGCTTATATTATCGAGGCTCTTTCTTGGACCGGAATAACTTATGATGAAGGAGTAGGAAAGGGCGGAAATCACACACCTTATCGCCAAAGTGAGCGTAAGGATATTTATTCCAAATATATTCAAGAATTATTGGAGCGAGGAGAAGCATATTACGCATTTGACAGTGCAGAAGAATTAGACGCTCAGCGAAAAGCTTATGAAGAAAGAGGTGAGACATTTATCTATAATTGGCATAATCGCCAAAATTTGACTAATGCATTCTCTTTGTCTTCTGATGAGGTTCAACAAAGATTACAAAGAGGAGATGCTTATGTGGTACGCTTTAAGATGCCACAAGAAACACTGATTTTACACGATCTGATTCGAGGAGAGGTAACGGTAGATACTAAGCTCCTAGATGATAAGGTGCTTTTCAAATCAGATGGAATGCCTACCTATCACTTAGCAAATATAGTAGATGATCACCTAATGGAGATTACTCACGTAATTCGCGGTGAAGAGTGGCTTCCTTCTATGGCTCTTCACGTACTGATGTATAGGGCTTTCGGTTGGGAAGCTCCTGAGTTTGCTCACTTACCACTTATTCTTAAACCTGCAGGAATGGGGAATGGGAAGCTCAGTAAGCGCGATGGTGATAAAATGGGATTTCCTGTATTTCCATTGGAATGGGAAGATCCAATTACCAAGAACATTTCAAAGGGCTATCGAGAAGGAGGCTATTTACCTGAAGCCTTGGTGAATTTTTTGGCTTTGCTGGGGTGGAACCCAGGATTGGATAGAGAGATTTTTTCAGTAGAAGAACTCATTGAACTTTTTGATTTGGAGAAAGTAAATAAAGCAGGAGCTCATTTTGATATAGAAAAAATCAAATGGTTTAATCATCAATATTTACAAAAGGTACCTTTGCCTACTCTTGTGGCAGATTTTTCTTCAGTACTTACACAAAAGGCTATAACTATTTCTCAGGATAAAGTTACACAAATAGTAGCTTTGGTACGAGAACGAGCAACATTTGTTACTGATTTATGGGAGCTTTCTCATTTCTTTTTTGAGTCTCCTAAAGAGTACGAAGCCAAAGCTCTAAAAAAGCAATGGAAAGAGCATTCTTCTTCTATTATTAGCCAATTAATAGAAGTTATAAAGGGGCTCACAGAATTTACTCCTGTAATAATCGAAGAACATATAAAAGATTTTATTACAAAGAATAATCTAGGCTTAGGGCAAGTAATGCCTCTTATTCGATTGGCTTTGGTAGGAGAGATGAAAGGTCCTGATGTGTTTTCTATTATAGCTATTTTAGCAAAAGAAGAAACAATATATCGCTTACAGAACCTCTTACAATATCCTAAGGAATAATAATTTATGAAAAAATATCTTATCGTAGGCTTAGGTAACATAGGAGAGGAATATCGTTATACGCGTCATAATATAGGTTTCTTAGCTGTAGAACACTTAGCCAAGCAAAAGGAAGTTACTTTTGAGACAGTTCGTTTAGGTGATGTAGCTACTTTTTCTCATAAAGGAAGAACTTTTATTCTCCTAAAGCCTTCTACTTATATGAACTTGAGCGGAAAAGCAATCAAATATTGGTTAGAAAAAGAAAAAATTCCCATAGAAAACCTTTTAGTAATTGCAGATGATCTAAATATTCCTTTTGGAAGTATTCGTATTAAGAAAAAAGGCTCAGATGGAGGTCATAATGGCTTTAAGAATATCCAAGAGGAACTTTCTACAACAACTTATGCCCGCTTACGCTTCGGCATTAGTGCTAATTATGCAAAAGGAACTCAAATAGACTATGTATTAGGCAAGTGGAGTGAGGAAGAAGTAACATTGCTCCCTGAAAGATTGGAAAAAATCAGTGAAGCAATACTTTCTTTTGGGTTGGCTGGAGCTGATACAACGATGAATCTATACAATAATAAGTAAAACAGATGGAAAAGGTTAATTTTCAAATCTATAATGCATCAGCAGGAAGTGGGAAAACTTTTACTTTAGTAAAATCCTTTCTTAAGCTCATTCTAGCAACTAAGAATGTAGAGGCTTATAAGTCTTTATTAGCAATTACTTTCACCAATAAGGCTGTTAATGAGATGAAAGAAAGAGTTATTAATAAGTTGCTCCTATTTTCTACTCCTGATGATAAAGTAATAGAGGAAGAGAAGAAGCCTTCTAAAGACCCTATGTTTCAGCAACTTGCTACTGAAATAGGACTTACCTCAGAACAGATGCAAGAACGTTCTGAGAATGTATTAAGACATATTTTACATAACTATGCTGGATTCACTATCACTACGATTGATGGTTTCAATCAACGATTGATTCGTTCTTTTGCCTTTGATTTAAAGCTTAATCCTAATTTTGAGGTTTTCTTAGAAACAGATGATTTATTACGCCAAGCAATAGAGAATTTGTTTAAGAAAACAAATGAAAATGAAT
>CAJPPS010000242.1 GCA_905372595.1 uncultured Capnocytophaga sp.
GCTATAATATATTTTGTATATTCATTATTTAGAATATTCTTCTATTTGTTTAACTAATTTATTAATATTATGTAAATAATTATCACAAAACCAAATATTATCACAGAAACTTAAAGCATTTGTGTTCTGAGAAGCCCCTATTATTAAAGTATTAAACTTATTACCTTTCTGTTTTAGTGCCTCTATTTGAGATACTAACTGAGATCCAATATTACCAAAGATACCATCAGTAATTACTAAAAGGTCTGCGTTCTTATAGTCTTCTTCTTCCATTCTACGAACTGTCTCCTTAATAGCATCAGAAATATCAGTACCCCCAGAGAATGACATCTGTAAAAAATTCACTAATTTAGGGAGTGAGTTTTGAAAATCAGTGAGTTCAAATAGTTTATAGGAGGTAGAAAAAGAAATCAATAAGGCTTTTCTTTTTTCTCTATAAGCTATTTTAACAATGGCAAAAGCTATTAATTTTGCGATTTCTTCAGGTTGTCCATACATAGAACCACTGGTATCAATAGCTAATATAAAAGGTCCTTTATCTTTCTCTGCTTCTGTTTGTCTTTTATCTTCAAATGACTGTTCTTGTTGATAACTCTCTTTACTGATAAACTGATAGGTTTGTAATTTTTTTTCTGAAAACTTCTTATAGAAAATATTTTCAGTCTCTATATCACTAAACAAAGATAGTTCTGTAGGCAGCAAGTGATTGAGATCATCACTTTCAGTAACTCCTATAAGCTCTGATTTTCCTGAATGATTATACTTAAATTGCTGAGTAATTTTCCAATTGGTGTAAGATTCTTCCTTAATCTCAACTTCTGCTTTCCGATACCTGCCCAATGCTTCTGCTAAGGCTAATAATTCTTTCTTTTGAGTGAGTAATTCTCCATATTTTTGGAGTAGATTAAAGTTTATTTGCTCCCAGTTTCCTTTTGATAAATCCCACAAACGCCCCAAAGAGGTAGTGTCTTCAACAAAAGGAGCCAACAATTCTAAGAATTCCTTAAGCTTTTCAATTTCTTCATAAAGCATCTGTAGGAAATCTTTTCTCAGTTCATCTATAACTTTTATCTCTTCTAATGCTTTTTCTATTTCCGCTTCTTGTTCTATCTCTTTAATAAGCTGTTCTCTTACTGTATTTTGGTTTTTTTGCTCTATTTTTGCTTTATGGCTTTCAATATCTATTATTTTTTGGTTATATGATGCTAAATCAAAATCTCTTCTACTATAAATAGTTTTTAAAAAGTTTGTAAAAGTATTTGCTTTCCATTCTTTCAAAAAGTCTTGTACAGAAAGTCTTTTTACTATTTCAAAAAGTTTATCTTCCTCTATAGCACTTTGAATATCTTCTTCTCTATCTCTGATTCTAAATACATTAGTATCTATACAAAATTCCCATTTGTTTTGAAACTCCTCTTTTAAGAGCTTATATTGCTCTATTTTAGCACTTTCCTCTACTTTTTCTATAGATTCAAACAATTTTCTATGTTTTTCAATCAAACCTTCAGGCAATTCACTAAAATCATTTTTATTAACTTTCTCTATCAGTTCCTTGTGGGAAGGAAGTTCTATTTTTTCAGTTTCTACAACTATTTTTTCGAGAAGAGCGATGGCTTTTTCAAAAATTTCATCTCTGAGGTGAGGGTGTTCTTTTAAGAGTCTATTAATAGTTTCATCGGCTATAATTTTATTCAAAGAATCTTGATATTTTCTTTCAATAAATGATTTTTCTATAGGAACTACCTGCCAGTTTTTTAAACATTCGGCTATTTGAGTGCGCACGCTCTTATCCGCTATTTTTCCAAAACGAACAAACTTATCTAATATTTCCGATTTAGAGTTTATCATAATCTTCTTTTATTTGAATGATTATAGCTTTTGTTTTTTTACACTCTATAAGAGCTTTATTGACACTTTCTTCTGCTAAGGCAGTAAGTTCTTTGGGTACAAAAAGATTATCTTTTAAGCCTTTTTCATCCTTATTTTTATAGATTTCTATTTCATCTATCACCTCATCTATCTCAGTAAGTAGGTTCTGTACAGTCTTATCCCAATCTGCTATAATTCTCTTATCAGGACGAGAAGTTTCTATAACCTCTTTTGTCTTAGTATCTACTTCTAAATCATACTCAGTATATTTTTCATCATTATAAGCATATAGATCTCTTATAAAAATCTTATTTTCAGATTTCTTGACTATATATCCTCTACTATGCCATAGATTTTTATCGTATAAAGTAATTGATATTCTATCAGACTTTATATTGTCAAAATCAGATTTTTCTATGTAAGGATAATTGAATCCTTCAATTTTATAATACTTATTTCCATTTATATCATAAACTTTAGGTACAAAATATTCTACTTTTTTAGTAATTTGAGAGTTATTTTTGATATCTAACTTGAGCTTTTCGATCTGCTCTTCAAAAGCTGTTATATCAAACTTATAGGAATAACCGTGATTTTTGATAGCAATAGTAACCGCTTCTTTTACAAAATCTATTTGCTCTACTTCATCCCAAAGAGTATAAGTTATTAGGAAGCAATCTCCTAAATTGATTTCTTTTCTATCATTCAGAAAAGCTGCTGTTTTGAGAAAACGAACTATTTTCTTCCAACGTCGGTCAGAAATATATATTTTAGCCTTATTTTCTTCTTTTGCATTGTATTCAGCTACACTATATCTAATAAAACTAATGACTCTTAAAACTTCATCAGGAATATTTATAGTATCTATTTCATATTGACATTGATTATATTCTTCTGTGCTGAATTTTAAATCTTCATCAATAGTAGAAGAAATATCAATAGTAGTTTTTTTAAGGAAAGCATTGAAATTATCTTCATTTATAATCAGCAAAACGAAATGTACCAATTTTCAAAACGAAATGTACATTTTTT
>CAJPPS010000243.1 GCA_905372595.1 uncultured Capnocytophaga sp.
CGTTTGCCTTGTCCTTTCCGTAGAGAGAGACAAACTTATAACGTACATAGTCCAACTCCTTTTGGGTAGGTCCTGTACCATCTGCCTTGATCACTAAGGCACAAAGTGCAAGCAAGTTGAGCTCAAAGTCCGAAGGATTGTATCCTCCTTCTATAGCGCCTGCTTGTCTTAGATTCACTTGATTGCTTCTGCTTCTCTTAAATAAAGTTAGGCGGAGTAATAATCCCAAACATAGAACAGCTATACCCACCCATATGTTTCTGGTAATCAGGCCGATAACTATCGCCACAATATACTCTAGGTATTTTTCTATAATTCTTGGCATATTCTTTCTTTTTTGAGGGCAAAGATAAAGATTTTATTTTTTATAAACAAATGATATTCTAAATTTTTTTTAATTTTAATTCAATCTCTTCTGTTTAAAAAACTTGCGAAATGATTTGAATAATATTCTCGGATTTCCCCATGGAATAGTAATGGAGCGAAGGTACGCCTGCCTTCTTCAGCTCTATACTTTGGGCAATCGCCCACTCTATCCCAACCTGCTTAACGGCCTCATTGTTCTTACACTTTTCTATTTCCTTAACCAACTCCTCCGGAAAGTCTAAGAAAAAAGCCTGAGGAAGTATATTGAGATGCTTTTTGACACTAACTGGTTTAATCCCTGGAATAATAGGTACATGAATTCCCATTTCGCGTGCCTTAGCTACAAACTCAAAATACTTTTTGTTGTCAAAGAACATCTGAGTAACTACATAGTCGGCTCCATTATCCACTTTTTCTTTGAGTTTTTCCAAATCAAATGTTTTGGAAGGGGCTTCTATATGCTTTTCAGGATAGCCAGCCACTCCTATACAGAAATCCATACCTATATTGGTTTCCAAAGTATCATGTAGGTAGATTCCTTTGCGCAAATTATCGATCTGTTTTACAAGGTCAAGGGCATATACATTGCCATTTTTGGTAGGGCGAAAATACCTTTCCTCCTTCATAGCATCGCCCCTAAGTGCCATGATGTTGTCTATTCCCAAATAGAAACAATCCACTAGCAGATCTTCTGTTTCTTCCTTGGTAAATCCCCCACAGAGTACATGAGGTACCGTATCTATATTATACTTATGTTGTATAGCCGAGCAGATACCCACTGTACCAGGGCGCATACGAATGAGTTTTTTCTCCAACAATCCATTGGGATGCTCCTTGTAGAGATACTCTTCGCGGGAAGTTGTTACATCAATAAAAGGAGGCTTAAACTCCAAGAGAGGCTCTATATTCTTGTACAGTTCCTCTATATTATTTCCCTTCTTAGGCGGGACTATTTCAAAGGAAAATAATGTTTTCCCTTTAGCTTGTGCTATATGCTCCGTTACTTTCATCTTGTTTTTTATCTTTTTCTCTAATAATACTCTATCACCCGTTCTGTTATCTCTACAGGGTTTCTATTTATATATTGTGTTCGTTCTACCCAGTTTCCTTTTTCGTCGAAGGTATAGACGAATGTATATTTTTCATCTAAAATACCCTTGCGATATATTTGTTCTTCTATTACGTTGCCATTTTTGGCTCTGCTATAAAGTATATCCCAGTTTTCTTTACCTTTTTTATGATTCTCCTCCACCAAATTATGATTTTTATCATACTTGTAAAAGATTTCTGTATCCTGTAAGTAATATTCTATCAGATCTCCGTCGTCATTATAAACCACTTTTAATTCAAATTGTGTCTTATTCTGATACAGATGACCTCCTGTAATAACTCCTTTGTCATCATAAGTTGTTAAGAGATAATCTCCATCATTGAAATACATCTTTCCTTCAGTTCTGCTACCCTTATCATCATATTTATAGGTAAATTTCTTTTCATAGGAATAAATATTATCTTTGTTATAATACACAATTTTAGTAAGATATCCCTTTTGAGTAAATACAGATAGAGTATTTTGTTTATTGTCCTTCTGCTTGTGATTTTTAGCATCGTAAGTCTTTACTCTCAGCGTTTTGATGTTTCCTTTAAGCTCTTGGGCTGTCCAATCATTCTTCACTCCTGTGTTATCTGCATTCGTATTACTCTCTGGTGCTGTATCCATCTCAGAGATCGGTTCCCTTAGCTCTTTGGGTCCTTCTCCATAGGTTATTTCCCTATCAGTTAAATAAATTGCCTTACCATTAAGGTATTCTATACGCTCTGTCCAGTTATTTTTATCATCAAGGGTATATATATAGGTATGATTGGCAATAGTCTTACCATTTTTGTCATATTTTTTCCGCTCTATCATATTTCCTTTATCATCATAGACAAAAGAATACTTATATTTCAGTTGGCCTTCAGCATCATAGATATTAGTTTCTATACATAGGTCTTGGTCATTGTAAGCATTTATTTGTTTTTGTTCCAATTCTCCCTTTTTATTATAGGTTTCTTCCTCAAGGAGTAATTGTTTGTCATTGTAAGAGCGTATTTCTTTTTGAAGAAACACCCCTTGGCCACTGTAACTATTAATTTCTACTTCATTACTCTCAGAATCCTGGGTATAGATATACCTTGTTTTAAGTGTGCCGCCTTCCTTAAACTCATTGACCAAAGCGCGATTCCCTTTGGTGTCATATCTATATTCATAGCGACGCATAGCCTTGTCGGTAGGAGAGAAAAAGGTCTTTTCTACTTGGTTTCCCTTGTTGTTAAATACCGTAAGGGTATTCTCTCGCTCGGAGGTTCTGGCTTTCTTTTCCACTTGGTTAAATTTCTCAATTACCGAATAAGAAGTCATACGCACTTGCTTTATCTCTCCTTGCAAGTTCTGTTGTTTCAGATCATTATAAATATCTCTCCCTCCACAACTTACAAGAGAGAGTGCTATCATAAAAAATAAGATTTTGTTCATATCGGTTAAATTTTCTG
>CAJPPS010000244.1 GCA_905372595.1 uncultured Capnocytophaga sp.
CATTATTTTTTGTAGTTTTGCTTTTTATTCGTAATTTTTGGAGAAAAATTTAGCTCTTATCTTATTTATAATTAGGATTAATGAAGACGAAAACGTATATAGGTAATAGGCTTTCCTTGTGCCAGATATATCTTTTCATAAGTAGTTTGGATGGCAAGCACTTCGGCAGGAGCTCCCTCATTTCTGTAAATATGATGATTTGCATACAGGATTTCGTGCCCTAATCCGTGAAGGAGCCCCAAGGTATAGCCGTGGAGGAACTCGCTATCAGTCTTAAGGTGAATAAGACCGTCTGGAGCTAGTATTTTCTTATATTTTTCGAGAAAATCAGCATTGGTAAGCCTGTGCTTGGTACGCTTGTATTTTATTTGAGGATCAGGAAAAGTAATCCATATCTCAGCGACCTCATTGGAAGCAAAAATCATATCAATAAGCTCTATCTGACAGCGCAGAAAAGCTGCATTGGGGACTTTATCCTCCAGAACTGTCTTAGCTCCTCTCCAGAAGCGCGCTCCCTTAATATCTACCCCTATAAAATTCTTCTGAGGGTATTGTTGCGCTAGGTTCACAGTATATTCTCCTTTTCCACAGCCTAATTCCAGCACGATAGGATTTTCATTCTTAAAAAAATCGCTTGCCCACTTCCCTTTAAGTGGAAAATTTCCTGAGAGGATCTCTTCCCGAGAAGGCTGGAGTACATTGGTAAAGGTTTCATTTTCCCTAAATCGTTTTAATTTGTTCTTTCCCATTCCTTTGTTTAATCAGTCTTTAATTATAAATCTTCTGCTTGTTCTATGAGTAAGGCGATATCCATCACAGGAATGATTGTTTTTTGCTGGTTTTTGACTCCATCGGTAAGCATTGTATTACAGAAAGGACAAGCGGTTACAATCACCTCTGGCTTCACAGCAAGGGCTTGTTCTGCTCGCCTGTTATGAATATCTGCATCACCTTTTTCAGGTTCTTTGAAGAGCTGTGCCCCCCCTGCCCCACAGCAGAAAGAGCGTTGGCGGCTTTTCTTCATTTCAATAATCTCGGCTTCTAGGTGCTCAAGGAGCTTACGAGGAGCTTCATATTCACCATTACCCCGCCCTAGGTAACAGGGATCGTGAAAAGTGATACGTTTTCCCTTAAAGAGCCCCCCCTCCACCTTAAGACGTCCTTCCTCCAAGAGTTGCTTAAGGAGTTGTGTATGGTGAAGCACTTCATACTTCCCTCCTAAGGAAGGGTATTCGTTACGCAGAGTATTGAAGCAGTGAGGACAAGCAGTTACTATCCTTGTAACCCCATAATTATTAAGCGTTTCGATATTGGAAAGGGCTTGCATCTGAAATAAGAATTCGTTGCCAGCACGCTTAGCGGGATCACCTGTACAGCCTTCCTCAGAACCCAAGACAGCAAAAGAAACTTGCGCCTTATAAAGAATTTTAGCAAAAGCCTTGGTTACCTTGCGAGCACGCTCATCAAAGCTCCCTGCACAGCCCACCCAGAAGAGTATCTCAGGTTGCTTGCCTTGTGCGGAAAGTTCCGCCATTGTAGGAACGTGAAAGGAGGTCATTTTTTACTTTAAAATAGATATAAATCCTGATAGAATAAAGGCATTCACGAAATCCACAAAGAATGCCCCTACCATAGGTACGATTAGGAAAGCCTTATGTGAGGGACCAAACTTTTCTGTAATAGACTGCATATTGGCAACCGCCGTAGGAGTTGCTCCCAAGCCGAACCCACAATGTCCTCCTGCCAAAACTGCGGCATCGTAATCCTTGCCCATAAGGCGATAGGTAACAAAGTAAGCATAGGTACTCATCACAAATGTTTGTACCGCAAGAATCACTAACATAGGAAGTGCCAAGTCCAGTAGCTGCCATAACTTAAGATTTAGCAGGGCAATTCCTAAGAAGAGGCTCAATGATGCATTCCCAAATACATCAATCGCCCTGTCAAACATATTTATTTTAAAAGCTGAAGTAAGTACATTTCGCAATAGCACTCCAAAGAACAATGCCCATACAAATTGAGGCAAGGTGAATTTTTCAGGAAAAAGAGCCTTTACCTCTGGCAAAGTCATCAAAGCAGAGAAAGAGAGGCATGCTGCAAAGAGAGCCATTGTTTCGATAGCGGATTTGGCTGTTATTAAGCGTTGTTTTTCGGGGTGTTCGAACATTCCTACTTCCGTTTCATTAGTCTCTTCTGAAGCCTGTTTTAGTTCTTTTCTTCCCATTTTGTTGACTAACCGACGTGATACAGGCCCTCCTATGAGTCCCCCAAGTACCAAACCAAAAGTAGCTGCAGCCATTCCCAAAGCAGTAGCTCCCTGTATATGAAAATCCTGTTCTAACACTTTTCCCCAAGCACCAGCGGTACCGTGCCCTCCAGTAAGGGTAATAGACCCCGTCATCAGTCCTATAACAGGCTCTAGCCCAAAAGCAGAGGCTAGGCTCACTCCTACCACATTCTGAATAACTATAAATAGAGCAACTACTCCTAAGAAAATAAACAGACCAACACCCCCCGACTTCAATCGTGTGAAGTCCGCACTTAGCCCTATTGAGGAGAAGAAAATCAGCATAAAAGTATCTTGTAGCCCTTTGTCAAAATCCAATGAGAGCCCTGTACTCATATACAATACATAGATAATAATAGCTGCCAGAAGTCCTCCAGCTACAGGTTCAGGAATATTGAAGTTCTGAAGAATTTTCACTTTCCCTACCAAAAGCCTTCCCACCAAGAGAACTACAGTGGCAATAATAAGGGTGTAATAGGGATCTACTTGGATAGTGTTCATAACAAATGAGATTTATAATGAAGAATCAATAAAAAAACCTCTTAAACAAATTAAGAGGAGCTTTAGTACCTGAGGAGGGAATCGAACCCTCACTCC
>CAJPPS010000245.1 GCA_905372595.1 uncultured Capnocytophaga sp.
TTAAAGAAGTTTATCAACAATTTGTAAGCATACTAATGTACTGATATATAGAGCATAAGAAGACTTATTCACTAAAACGTTTTTTTGTTCTTAAAAGTATTTGGGTATAAAAACAAGAAAAAATAATCCTCATTTTCTCCTCGATGGCGGTTAATAAGTTGTGAGAAATAAAGTTGTTTTTCTCAATTACCTTCGCATATAATCAACTTTTTCAAAGAAGCCTACTTTTTAATGCTTTTTTGTTGTAGAGTTATCAACAGATTTTAAAATTAAAAAGTGAATAATTGAGAGGGTTATCCACTACCCATATATTTACGCTTTGCTTTTTTATTTTAACAAAATAATAAGTGTTAAAACTTATTATATTATCAAAAAAAATGATTTACTTTGCCCCGTGAATTTACTAACAAGAAAATAGAGAAAACATGAAAAGAATTTTTTTAATAGGTTTTGGCCTTGTATGCCTGCTTAGTTGTGATAAATCTAAGATAGGCAATACGATTGAAAATAAAGACTATGCTAAGATAAGGGATAATGCTTCCAGTGATGACAATGCTCCTGAGTTGAAGCTAAGCGAATATCTTATTAATAATGGATTTGACAAGAATGGTGATAAAGTCCTCCAGGACAGAGAACTGGCACAGATAGAGAGTCTTAAAGTGGTAGGTCAGAGCATTACCGACCTTGACGTATTGGCTAAAATGACCAACCTAAAACAAGCTGATTTTTCAGGTAATAAGATTTCTGTTGCCAGCATTAGTGCACCTCTTTTAACAGAACTGAACCTAAGCAATAATAGACTTATTAAATTGGATATATCCAAATCTCCAAAATTAGTAAGTAATATCAATCTTACAGGTAATCCTAAACTTACTTGTGTAAAAACTGAGCGTATACAACGTACCACTATAATAAATAAGCCTAAAAATATAAAAGTAGATACAGACAAAGAAGGAAGGGCTAAAAAATTATTTGAGCTTACTTGTAATTAGTAAAAAAGTTAGATTGGAAATAAAGACGTACCTTTGCACTGTTTCATAATATTGGAATTTATTGGTTAAAAAAAGGAATTGCCTCGTAATTGAGGCAATTTTTTTATACCCATATAGGAAGAAAAACTTAATCATTATTGGTATTAATCATTAATTTTCGTATTTTTGCCTTTCAAACCAATAAACCATGAACTTACGTCTATTTCTCCTCTTGAGTGGGTTATTCTCTGTAACAGCTTTTGGACAATCTCAGGACAGTCTGTTACAAGTATTACAGCGCCAGATAAGGGAACTAAAGGTACAGCGTAGTCAGGATTCGCTCAAGGTCAATGTACTGAGCCAAGAGTTACAATCCTTATTGCTTTTGGATACACGCCGTGTGGATACGGAGAAAGATTCAATCTACAAAGCACAGCGACAAGAAGAGATTAAGCGTATCTATTCCAGGGCCAATGGATCTCCATTGGTCTTGGAGAATGACACCCTCTATACAGTCCATGCAAGTTTGGGGCTTTATTCTCCCTTGGAACGAACTGAATATACCCTTAAGAAGTTACGCAAATTAGTAGAATTACCTGTTTTTAAAAAGGATTCACTTAAGATAAAATCTCAAAATGATCTCCTTATGGTGACCTACCAAGGAGAATGGATACAAGCCGTAAGTGAGGAAGATGCTATCTTAGCACATCTTTCTCAAGAGGAATTAGCTCAATCCTTACAAAAAAATATTTTGAGAGCTGTAACCCAGTATAGGGAAGAACACAGTATGCAAAAACGTCTTATGCGTATTGGTGAATTATTTCTATTTGTTATAGCCATTATTACACTCTTCTACTTACTGAATCTTCTTTTTAGAAAACTGGAACAGCAGCTACTCAAGCAATCTTTCTTTAAAAAAGGATTAAAACTCAAGAATTACCAAATGCTTAACAAGGAGAATATGAAGTATATCCTTGGAAAAGCACTTTTCTTGCTAAAGTTAGTTATCTTTTTTATTATCATTTTTGTAAGTATTCCTTTTGCCTTAAAGCTTTTTCCTTCTACCCAAATGTGGGCAGAAAAGCTTTTGAAACTGGTTTTAGACCCACTTAGTCAGATAGGCAATGCTATACTCGATTATTTACCTAACTTGATTATCATAGGTATTATTCTTTTGATTGGGCGCATGATACTAAACCTTATGCGCTTTTTCCTATACGAAATAGAACGAGGTGCACTCAAGATCAAGGGCTTCTACAAGGAATTTGCCAAGCCTACTTATAACATCTTGAGAATCCTATTTCTCTGCTTTCTCTTTATTGTAATTTTTCCTTACTTGCCTGGATCGGGTTCGTCTGCCTTTCAGGGAGTATCCATTTTCTTGGGGTTATTGATTTCCTTAGGTTCGTCCTCTACGATCTCCAATGGGATAGCAGGGATTTTTATCACTTATATGCGTGCTTTTCGTGAGAATGATTGGATCAAGGTAGGGGAGTATATAGGCATGGTCATCCATAGGGATAGCTTAGTTACTCGCCTAAAGACAATTAACAACGAAGAGGTTACTGTACCCAATTCCATGATACTCTCCTCTTCCACTATGAATTTTTCTTCCATAGGTCGTACCACTGGTTTGGTAGTTACCACTCAAGTGAAAGTACGCTACGATGCTCGCTTGGAGGACGTAGATGCTACCCTTATTGCTGCTGCTCAGGCTACTAAGGGCGTAACGGACAAGATTACCCCCTACATATACCACATATCGCTCAACGAGCTGAATGCTACCTATGAGATCAATGCCGTAACCTTTGAGCCACAGAATATGTATATTATCAAGTCCGACCTGATTAAGAATATTTATAATGCTTTTCGTGAGCGTAATATAGAGCTTACCTCTATTGAATTTATTGAAA
>CAJPPS010000246.1 GCA_905372595.1 uncultured Capnocytophaga sp.
GTATTACTACATAAATCATCCACTTCCCGCCAAATACTTTATAATTACTATTGGGGAATTTCTTTCTACTGGCACGTGCTAAAAGTGCAGGTATGATAATCATCCAAAAACTTACGGCGAGACCAGCGTAAGCAATTGCGGTAACAAATCCATAAGGGTAAAAAAGACTTAATAATAGCGGAGGTAAGAAGGTAACCAAGGCGGTTTTTATTCTTCCTCCTAAGTGATTACCCCATTTGAGCAAATCGGATATATAATCAAAAAGCCCTAAGGTTACTCCTAAGAAAGAACTGGCTATAGCCATATAAGCAAAGAAGTCAAGAACTATGCTTATGGACAAAACGGGGATATATTGGTTCAAGGAATTCAATAAAGTAGAAACATCGCCTCCCTTGGCTATGATGGGAGCAAATTCTCCTCTAGGAAGGTTTCCTTGTACTGCCATTTGCCAAGATATATAAATAATAAATGCTAAAAGAGATCCAATAAGTATCGAATAGATTACTTTTTTACTTTTCTTATCATAATAATTGACCAAAGTAGGTACACAAATATGATATCCAAAAGAGACTAAGCAGGTAGGAATGGCTGAAAGTAGATAAGGAAGGTAGGAAGTCTCCATATGTGCTACTGTATTGAGTAGTATCTCTTTCTTTGCCGAGCTCAGCAATCCCGTTGTCGAAAAGAAAAAGGCAATCACCATACCAGAAATAAGAATTGTGCTCATCCTGTCCACAGCCTTGGTAGAAATACTTACAAAAAGGGCTAATACAAAGCAGAAAAGAAGAGCAGAAAAAGTATGATTGATAGGAAGTTCTGGAACAAACCGATTGAGCAAACTTTTGGTGATGCTCCCTCCTGAGGTAATATAAGCATACGTAAGGATATAAAGGGTGAAAGCCACCGAAATTCCGTTGAATATATTCCAGCCTTTTCCTAATAATTGGGTCGTGATTGTATCAAAATTAGCGCCTTTCTCAAAGTGAAGATTGGCTTCTAAAAGCATTAATGCCGATAGAGTGGTGATCCCCCAAATAATAAAGAATAAAATCACCGAACCGAGAAACCATATACCCGACATAGCTGTCGGATTGGCGAGCATACCTGCACCAATAGCAGTTCCAGCGATGATCATTGACCCGCCTAAGAGTGAAGGGAGTTTTTTTTGCTTCATTTTTGTTACCTATTATCCTATTATCTATTATTTGTAAATTATTTACCTGTAAAGGTGTGGATTATCCCCATTTGTATCCCTATTTGGGCTATTATATTGATAAGACCAAAGAAAATGATAAAATAAATCATTCCCTTTCCTCCATATACCCGATAGGATGTCTTTTGGAATTTTTTACGACTGGCTTGCACCAATAGAGCAGGAACTATGGCTGCCCAAAGAGTAGCTGCCAATCCGGCATAGCCAATGGCGATAACAAAGCCATAAGGAAACTGTAAACTCAGCAGTAGGGGAGGGAGGAAGGTTAACAAGGCTGTTTTAGCCCTTCCCCAAGGAGTATCGGGTTGCTTGAGCAAATCTGCTATATAATCAAAGAGTCCTAAGGTTACACCCAAGAAAGAACTAGCTATAGCCATATAAGCGAAGAAGTTCAAAGCGATACCTATATATTTGACAGGGATATAAGCACTTAATGCTTCCAAAAGAGCAGCTACATCTCCGCCCTTGGCAATTACAGGAGCGAATTTGTCTCTTGGAAGATTTCCTTGTACAGCCATTTGCCATAATATATAGATAAAAAGTGCTAAAAGCGTTCCGATAAATATAGATTGCATCACACGACGACCCTCTCGGTTATAGTATTTGACCAAACTGGGGACATTTCCGTGAAAACCAAAGGAGACCAAGCATACAGGAAGTGCTGTAAGCAAATAAGGTAGGTGAGCAGACGTATTTTCGTTTTGATTGTCCAATAATGTATTGATATTCACTGAAGAAAGTAATCCAGTTGTCGATAAAAAGAAGGCAATCACCATTCCTCCGATAAGAATTGTGCTTATCCTGTCCACAGCCTTGGTAGAAAGCCATACAAAAAGGGCTAATGCAAAGCAGAAAAGCAAAGAACCTGTACTTCTAGAGATTTGTACTTCTCCTTGTAGGCTGTTGATAGCATTTTCAGTGATGCTACCTCCTGAGGTAATATAAGCATATGTCAGGATATAGAGCACAAAAGCTACAGAAAGTCCGTTGAGAATATTCCATCGTTTTCCAAGTAAGTCTGTTACGATTGTATCAAAACTTGCTCCAGTAGGATAGTGAAGATTGGCTTCCAAGAGCATAAGTCCGGAAGTAGTCATACAGAACCAAGTGTAAAAAAGAATAATTACCGAACCTACAAACCATATCCCTGCTGTAGAGGTAGGATTGGCGAGCATTCCAGCTCCAATAGCTGTGCCAGCAATAATCATAGCCCCCCCTAGTAGAGAGGGGAGTTTTTTTTGTGTCATTTTCTGTTCGATTTATTGTAGTCTATATAATAAAAATCCTTGCAGAAGTGCATTGATGAGCATTGTCCAAGGTATCCAATATCCACGGCGTTCTTCCTCTACACTCTCCTGCATATAGCGTTGTACTTTTTCGTATAGAACATCACTTTGTTTTTGATGAGAATTTAGAGTAGGAGTAGCGAGTATATCTGCCACAAAACCAACCATAGGAGTGAAGGATAATAGAAAGAGGAGAGGTTTTTGGAAAGCTTTGGGGATTTTCGGAAGAAAACGAAGAAAAATAGTATTTATTTGTTTTTTACTGACAATTTTTCCAGTAGTGTTTTCTGTTTTTTCAAAAATACTTTCAAAGATCTTGTGAATTTGGGGTTGAAATTGATTGAAAAGATAAGAAGCGCATTCTATTTTGAGCAAATCAAATAC
>CAJPPS010000247.1 GCA_905372595.1 uncultured Capnocytophaga sp.
ATATTGGATATATCAACCTATCACAGCAAATACTACATTATTTCTCTGATGAAGAGTATTTTGTTTTCGAATATTATGAAAGACTATAAAATATGCCCCTTACAAAAGAAGCATTTGGTAAACACATCAGCCTATGAAACTATCTGAAATAGAGACCGCTGACCTTCCGGTGAGAGAAATGACCATAACTGACAGTCAGATAACTATTCTCTATGACGAGGTATACCATATCCCCACCCAAAGTTATATCAAGAATATCCAAATAACTATCACAAATTGGCGCGAACTCTTGGTAAAAATATTCCTTTCTCCTGCTCCTTATATCAAACCTACTGAAGTGATTTGTGAAGGAGCACAACGAGAAGTTTTCGATCTTATACAAGAAATTACTTTTTTAGACAACACATTGATTTTAAAAGGAATCAGCAAAGAAAACAAATACTGGATGGAGTACTATATCACAGAGGGGCAATGGGTATTACTATAGATATACCACTTTTTTTGTCTCAAAAAAATCCTCTTCAAAGACCTCAGAAAGGTTATAAACAGTAGCAGAAGGGAAAGCCGCTAATTCCTCGGTAAGATCGCCCCCTTTTAGGTAGAGAATCCCTCGCTTATCGCCCTTATGGGTTACAGGCTTGAGCAGATGCTTGGTGAGCTTATAGAAGTCGGCCATTTGGGTAACCGCACGGCTTACAATATAGTCATATTGCCCTTCAAGAGTCTCTACGCGTGCTTGTTGGGAAGTAACATTGGTAAGACGTAAAGCAGTAGCTACTTCCTCTACCACCTTTATCTTCTTACCTATGGAATCTACCAAGTGGAAGGACACCTCTGGGTAGAGGATTGCCAATGGAATCCCAGGAAAACCGCCCCCTGTACCCATATCTAAAACCTTTAGTCCTTCCGAAAGAGGATGTATCTTGGCTATTCCCAAAGAGTGTAATAGATGATGAAGGACAAAATGCTCCATATCCTTGCGGGAAATCACATTGATACGCGCATTCCACTCCTCATATAGGCTTACTGCCTGAGTGTATTGAGCAATTTGGGTAGGGGTAAGAGTAGGAAAATACTTGAGCAACAACTCCATAAAGACAAGTCCTTAGAAAGGTCAAAAGTAGCATAATATTTCCAATCCTACAAATTTTCAAGAAAGATTTTAAAAATATTTGTACATTCCAAAAAATAATAGTACCTTTGCCCCGCTTTCTTTTATGGGAGCTTCAAAGAGCTAAGAGCAAGTAAACGTTTAATTTAAGATATTAATATTCAATCCAATGAAAAGAACATTTCAACCTTCCAAGAGAAAAAGAAGAAATAAACACGGTTTCAGAGAACGTATGGCCACGGCGAATGGACGTAAAGTATTGGCACGTCGTAGAGCTAAAGGAAGAAAAAAACTTACTGTTTCCTCTGAACCAAGACATAAGAAATAATGTTTATAACTTTCTGTAACAAGTAAGGTGCCATCTCATTGTAGATAGCACCTTTTTTACTTTGTTCTTTTTTCGTTTTTGAACTCTAATTTTCTTTTATTCTATGAAAACTATTGCAGAAATCCGTCGTGATTTCCCTATCTTAGAGCGAAAGATAGGGGGAAATCCCTTAGTATATTTTGACAATGGCGCCACTTCTCAAAAGCCTCAACAGGTCATTGATAGCATTGTCCATTTTTACACTACCTACAATGCCAATATCCATCGTGGAGTACATACCCTCAGCCAAGAGGCTACTGA
The DNA here is from genome assembly GCA_905372595.1 of uncultured Capnocytophaga sp. Taxonomy (GTDB): domain Bacteria; phylum Bacteroidota; class Bacteroidia; order Flavobacteriales; family Flavobacteriaceae; genus Capnocytophaga. The sequence goes on from CAJPPS010000247.1 coordinate 1,740, forward strand.
AGCCTATGAAGTGGCCCGTCAGAAACTCCAAAAGCACATCAACGCAGCCAAGTCCTACGAGGTGATTTTCACCAGTGGCACTACCGAGGGAATCAACTTAGTGGCTACTTGTCTCACACCTTTTCTAAAGCCGGGTGATGAAATCTTGGTACTGACCACTGAGCACCATAGCAATATTGTTCCTTGGCAGCTACTTGCCGAGCATACAGGCGCAGTGGTTCGTCCTATCCCTGTAGATAAGGAAGGTATGATCCTTATGGAGGACTTCAAGGCTATGCTTTCTGAACGTACCAAGGTAGTGAGTTGTCAGCACGTGTCCAACGCCTTGGGCAATGTACATCCAGTCAAAGAAATCATTGCTTTAGCTCATAGTGTAGGGGCTGTAACCCTTATAGATGGCGCACAGAGTTGCCCGCACTTTGCCATTGATGTACAGGATTTAGATGCAGACTTCTATGTAGCTTCAGGACATAAGATGTACGCCCCTACAGGTATCGGCTTTCTCTATGGAAAAGAGACTTGGCTTGAGAAGCTCCCCCCTTATAAGGGCGGGGGAGATATGATCAAGACCGTCTGCTTTGAGGGAACAACCTATGCCGACCTTCCCTATAAGTTAGAAGCAGGTACCCCTAACATCTGTGGAGGGATAGCATATGGAGTAGCTATCGACTATATGCACTCCTTAGGTATGGCTGATATTGCCCATCACGAACATACCTTACTGAAATATGCCCACGAACAAATCCGCGCTTTAGGAGGTATCACTATCTATGGAACAAATGATTTAGAGCGTAAGGCTGGGGTTATCTCCTTCAATGTAGAGGGAGCGCACCCTTATGATGTAGGAACCCTCCTTGACCAAATGGGTATCGCTGTACGTACAGGACACCATTGTGCCCAACCTGTAATGGATTTTTATCATATTCCAGGGACTATAAGAGCTAGTTTTGCTGTTTATAATACCTTAGAAGAAGTAGATAGACTCGTTTCAGGACTCAAGAAAGCTATAAAAATGCTCCTTTAGACATATGTATTTCATTGACAATCAACCAATAAAAAAATAATTGAAAAAATAATCGATTTTTGCTTGTCAATTCAAAAAATAGTTGTACCTTTGCACTGTCCTAAAA
>CAJPPS010000248.1 GCA_905372595.1 uncultured Capnocytophaga sp.
TTGAAGCACACGCTGGCATCCGCCTCGCTGCCGACCTCGTCTCCCGTGGCAACCCCCTCACCCCCAAGGCGCGTACCTCTGCCACGAAGCTATCCGGTGAAATCCCTAAAATCTCTATCGCACGCGAGAAGAATGAAACCGACCTGACCGATTACGACCTGATGATCGCCAGCGCCTCTCCCAATACCCCCAATACCGCTATGGTCGAAGCTTGGGCGGAAGATACCCGCTATTGCTGGGAAAGTATCGCCGCACGTGCCGAGTGGATTGCCTTACAACAGATATCCCTTGGAAAGGTAGCCTTCACCGAGGAGAATAACGCTTCCACTATGAATCAGTTCAATGTCGATTATCTCATCCCCGCAGCTCAGAAAATCGGCGTCGCCACCCCTTACCACACCACCACCGACGGAAAACCCCTCTCCAAGGACTTCCCTAAAGCCCTCAAGATAGGCAGAGATAAGCACGGCGTTCAGTACAAATATGCCTTTATGAACATCGATACCTTTGCCAAGCTCATCAACCAAGACGAGGTCATCAAGAACTGCGCTTCCCTACTACACTCCGTTGCGGGCATTTCCAACACCCCCGACCTCAGTACCCTCAACGCTTTCCTTGCCCGACGTACCGAAATCTTCCGAGGACTTCAGATTATCCTTATCGACCAGAATATCACCCTCGAACAAGCCAACGGAACACGCATTACTGGCAATCCTTTCGCTGACGATGTCATCCTCTTCTCCGAAAGCAAAACCCTAGGAAACACCTTCTGGAAAGCCCCTATCGACCTGAAACTCCCCGCTTCCGACACCCTCAAAGTCCTACACGGACATACCCTTATCAAAAAATATGCTAAGGAAAACCCCGTCAAGGAAGTTACCGAAGGAATCGCCAACCTTTTCCCTACTTGGAACCTCGCCCCTCGCTCCCTACTGATGCAAATCAGTAGCCAAAACTGGAACCTGAACTAACCCAATGCCTATGACCAATCAAGAATACCTCCTCAAGTCTCTCCTAGGCTGTGGCGTCCCTGAGGAAACCATTGACCTGATGCTCCTAAAGGAAAACCTCCCTCCTCAGGGGGAGGTCTCCATAGGAGATTGTGACTTGGCTATGTACAAGCACTTTTCCTTACTCCTGAGCGCCTCCGCTCATAAGGTCGCCCAAGGCGATTTCTCCCAATCGTGGAACCTCGACGCTCTCAAGGAGTTCTATACCGCCCTCTGTTACGAACTCAATAAGCCCAACGTCCTCTTCCCTAAGCCTCCCAAACCCACCCTACATAACCGTTCTTATCTATGGTGAGGGGGGGTGAGTCACCCCTGACAATTTATTTTATAGTTCGCCTGCTGGCGCAAGCTTGTAGCTTGTGCCGAGAAAAAAATCGCCTGTACGGCTTCGTACCCCGTACGGGAGGCGGGTCGCCCCTGACAATTTTTTTTAGTATAAAAAGCAAAAATTGCCCGTACGGGAGGCGGGTCGCCTCAGACAAATATTTTTTAACCTCAAAAAAAAATGTATCCTCATTATCTCTTTTACTACGACCTCCCCCAGAGCCAGCAGGACGACCAAGGTTGCTGGAACGCCCCTACTCCCTCACTGCGACTACACGCTCGCTGTAGGGAACAGGTCAATGCCAAAGGACAACAGGCTTTCCTCGCTGGCGCTTCTTTCCGACGCATACAAACCGCCAATAGCTCCTTCCATCGCTTTTCCTCTATCGTTTTCCTTCCCAGAAGCACCCCGCCACTGCCCGTAGGAACCCCTATTTGCATCTGTGAAGACCCTCAGGGAAAAAGAATCCGATGCCAAGGACAAATCCAAAAATGGGACACCAACCCCTTCCATTCCAGACTATGGCTCTAATCCTTCCTTTATGTTACAATGCGCTTCTCTCCTTTTCAATGCACTCTCTCCCATCAGAGAACAGCTCTCCGGAGGTATCTTCCTAGAATCACGACCCGAAGATAGCCACCTTGAGGATATCCTTATCCGTACGCATACCTATACGGATACCTCACTACCCTATAAAGCATACTCAGAAATACACCTGTATGTACCACATTTGATGGTATCTATAGATGGAAAAGAACAATATACCCCTCACCTATCACGTATAGATACCCTTAATAAATCCATTTACACCCAATTAAAAAAACTATTTATCCCCGAAAAAGCCCTCTGTATAGAAAAGCGTACACTCTCTCATTTTCCTCAAATACAGCAGTCTGCTCTCTCTTACCACCTCATTTGGTACCTCCTTTCCAACTAATTTTGTGTTAAATAATGCAGTTCGTGAAGTAATGAATACAGTTCGTGTTCAAAAACGCCCTTTTTTCCTATTGACCCCTTGACAAAGAAAAAAAAAGAACTACCTTTGCACCAGAATCAAGAAAAAATGTTCTTTGAATTTTCTGACAGCTTTATCTAAAAATGAAGTTCTTTATATAGTAATTAGATTTTTTTTGCGTTTTAATTTTTCTAGGAAAACAAGAGGGTATCTGAAATTTGCTCCAGATAGCCTCTTGTCACTACCTAAAAGCAAAGAAAATATTACTATACTAACAATGTTTATTCTCATCAATTCATATCTTAATGTATTTTTCTTGTTGTTAGTAGTGAGTAGTTGAGAACAACTACTTACCCACTAACCAAGATAGTAAGGTATCAGATACGAATAAACATTCCTGAATACGCCAAGTTTTCATCTCTTTTTAATAAATAATTAGATTTTTTTGCGTTTTTATTTTAGAATTGGGAAAAGCGTAGGGGTGCTTTCTTGAAAGAGCACCTCTGCCTATCCTGATTAAAAACAAAAAAACAAAGAGAATGATTCCCTTTGCAATTTTTTCATCTCTTTATAT
>CAJPPS010000249.1 GCA_905372595.1 uncultured Capnocytophaga sp.
CGTGTGCTTTATGAAAAGCTACTAATTTAGCAATATCAATATCAGCTACTCCGTCGCCATAAGTAAAGCAAAAAGCCTCCTCATCAGCTATATAAGGCAATACCCTTCTAAGGCGCCCTCCCGTCATAGAGTGCTCACCTGTATCTATAAGAGTAACTTTCCAAGGTTCAGCGCGTTTTTGGTGTACGTGCATATCATTGTTTGCCATATCAAAAGTAATATCCGATTGATGTAAAAAATAATTAGCAAAATATTCCTTGATGATATAGCCTTTATAACCACAACAAATAATAAACTCATTAATGCCGTAGTGCGAATATATTTTGAGAATATGCCATAAGATAGGCATTCCTCCTATTTCTACCATTGGTTTGGGTCTGACGATGGTCTCCTCACTCAATCGCGTACCGAGACCACCTGCTAAAATTACTGCTTTCATAAAAATTAATCTACTTATTGCTTGAAAATTAATCACTTATTTGCCTGCAACAAATGCATCAGCAAAAAAGTTTTCTTCTTTCAATCCTTGTTTACTGAGAAGTTCCTGAGCGCTTTGTATCATTGCCTCACTACCACAAGCATACACTTGCGCTGTAGGCCAACTGATAGCCTGTGCTGAAGCTATCTCTTGCACATACCCTTTTGCTCCTTGCCAATCGTCCTCACGAGTCAATACGGGTATATACTCAAAATGAGCAAAGGTAAAATCAGGCTTCCAAAATAAGTCTTCTTTTTTTCTTCCTCCCCACAAAAGCCACACCTTTTTATTAACTAATAATTCCGGACTGGCTTGCAGCTGTTCTAAAATGGCTTTTATAGGTGCAATACCAGTACCTGTAGCTAATAATACAATATCGGTGCATACTTCATTATGTCGGTAAAAGAAAGTGCCCAAAGGCCCCTCTACTCTAAGCAAATCATTAGGCTTAGCCTCATTAAACCAATAGTTGCTAAACAGTCCCCCTTCATAATTACGAATAAAGAGTTTCAGCTGGTTGCCTTCATACTGACTATGACTAATAGAATAGCTGCGCTTATGTCCATTTCTGATAATATCTACATATTGCCCCGCTAAAAACTGAAAATCTACTTTAGGAGGCAAACGCAACACTACCTCTACAATATTAGGGGTAACAGTTGCAATACTGCTTATTTTACAAGGACTCACTTGGGGTTTAGACAGCTTTACTCCTAAATCCTCTACCGCTAATTTTATATCAGAGCGGGGTATTACATTGCACGACAGCACATAGCCTGCGGCTTTCTCTTCAGTGGTAAGTACTTGTTCATCTTGTAGGTTCTCTACCTCTCCTTCAAGCACTTTCACTCTACAACTCCTACAACGCGCTTCAAAACACGAATACTCTAAGCTGATATCATTATCTAAAGCGGCTTTTAGCAAAGAGGTATTCTCATCGCAAGTATAAGATTTATTATTTTTTAAATGTATAATATGTGTAGCCAAAATGAGTTGCTTTTAGGTTGCAAATATACAAGTTATTAGGCAATTGTACAAATAAAAATATGCCCATCTTTATAAAAAATGGGCACTTTATTCATGCTTTTATTTGTTTCATCTCTTCTGTATTTATCCTTGTTCTCTCCTTGTCAAAAAACCAACCATATTTATTAAAATAGTAAATCATTGCTTGGATATGTGCTTAATAATTGGTTTACGTTCATCTGTCACATATAATTTGCCTATTGAAAATATTTTAATTTTTTGATAATTCTTTCTTAGTAAAAAAATCTTATTACAATAAATTATTTAAGTGTATTTACTTATTAAAAAAACACTAATCATTTATAAACTCTAAAAAAGAGTGTCTAATTTTTTCTTTTGAAAAATATTTTTGAATATATCTTTGTGCATTTCTACCTATTTCATCCCTGATTTTTTTATTTTCAAGATAAAACATTATTTTTTCAATGAGATCTTCTTTACTATCTGCTATAATTAACTCATTACCTTTTAAACATTCAAGTCCTTCCGCTCCTATGGTAGTAGTTATAACACATTTTCCTATCTTCATAGCTTCCAATATTTTATTTTGTATACCTGCTCCAGAAACCATAGGAGCTATAAAAAGTTGACTTTTTTGTATTTCATCATAAGGATTTTTCACAAATCCCATTACTTCTATATCTTTAATACTTTCTAATTCAATTATTTTTTTTATAGGAAAAGCTCCTATTATCTTAAAAGAAATATTATTATTGAGTTCCTTTAAAATAGGAAATATTTCTTTTGCAAAATAAATAGTAGCAGATACATTTGGTTCATAATTCATTTTCCCCAAAAAACAAAGTTGATCAGATTTTTCTTCTAAATCATGATTATAAATGATTTCAGAAACAAAGTTCCCAATAACCTTTATATTATACAAATTATCTGGATCTATAAATTTTCTATCAACTGATGAAATAATTATTTTTTTTTCAAACTCTATTGCTATTTCTTTTTCATAAACTTTTACTCTCTTCTTCTCAATTTTATAAATTAATTTCCATATCCCAAAAGATTTTTTATATGCTTTTATATAATTCATAGCAATAGAGTCTACAAAATCAACTATCTTACACGTATTGTGTTTTCTAACATATTCAGTCATACGAATATGGTTACAATATATCATATCATAATTATCTATATTATCATCAATCCATTTTTGTACTTTTCTATTATAATAATAGTTCACTTGGAGAGGCTTTCTATTTGTAAATAATCCTATTAACGTTTGTATGTAATGAGATAATTTAGATACTTTAAAACAATATATTTCATTACAATATTTTTTTAACGAAATATTAACATCCTCATTAGGATATTCTACGTCTATATATAAT
>CAJPPS010000250.1 GCA_905372595.1 uncultured Capnocytophaga sp.
GTTGGCTCAATGCCTTACCTCTTTCAGCGGAAAAGGCGTGTGAGATCATGCACCCTAAGCGTGAGATGTGGGTGCGCTTTATCCGTGCCTTACGCTTGGCGGAATACAGCAAGAAGAAGGGCTTTGAAAAGCTCGCTACTCTTTTGGACGTATTCTATAATGAGCGTTATACTGTATGGCAAGCCGAGCTGAATGCTGCTTACCTGAATATGGATAGCGAAAAGGCTTTTTCCTTGCTTAAACAGCGTCCTGGGGTCTTTGCTCGTTCTCTCTTTGCTTGTATGCTTTGGCTGGGAGCTGACGAGACACTCGATGCCTTCAAGGAAATCATAGACCAAGTGCCTACTCGCCTACTCTTTACCCTGAATATGTATGCCGATTTGTACTTCAACAAGGAGGGAAAGCGCAGCGTACAGACTATTTTGGGAACTCGAGTAGAAATCCCTAAGCACCCTTTGGTTGTCGGAAGCTATAATGAGGAGCAATTGGCTGAGATGAAAGCTAAGATAGAAGACCTTTGCTTATGGAGCATCCGATGTATGTTTGCTAAGGAAGAAAACGAGCACCATTTTATCTATATAGACCCACAACTCTATCATATTCCATTACCTATAGGGGATAGAAGTAATAATGTACATGACTTTAATGCCACCCTTATGGGTACCCGCTTCCCATTGGAGGGCAACGAAATACGCCTTTTTATGCAATGGGGGAAAGACCTGCCAGCTCAACACTTGGATATGGACTTGTCCTGCCGTATTGTCTATAAAGACAGAACAGACATCTGCTATTTCCACAATCTTACCACCTTAGGTTGCCAGCACAGTGGGGATATCCGCAGTATTCCTGATAAGGTAGGTACGGCCGAGTATATCAATATTGATGTCAATACTCTACGCCAGCACAAGGCTAAATATGTACTTTTTACCTGCAATGCGTATTCCAATGGTGCTTTGTCGCCTAACTTAGTCGTAGGTTGGATGGATAGCAAGCATAAGATGAAAGTATCCGAACGCACAGGAGTAGCTTATGATCCTTCTGCTGTGATTCATCAAGTACGTATCACCCAGCCCTTGCAGAAGGGACTCCTCTTCGGTGTCTTAGATGTAGAGGCTAAGGAGATTATCTGGATGGAACTCCCTTTCCAAGGACAGGTAGCCCAAGCACTTTCTATAAGTGGCGTAAAAACGCTCTTAGAGAAACTCAACAGTAAGCTCACCATTGGTAACCTACTGGCGATCAAGGCTGAGGCACAAGGTCTACAGATAGAGACAGATCCCGCTCTTGCCGATGAAGTTTATGATATGCAGTGGGTAGCTCAAGGTAATGTCAGCACTTTTTTATTAACATAAACAATATAAAATCTTAAAAATATATTTTTATGAAGACCCCTATCTATTGTATGCCTGGTATGGGAGCCTCTTCTCGTATTTTCGAACATTGGAAAGATTCTGAACTATATGAGTTGCATTTATTGGATTGGGAAGAACCCAATGAAAGGGAATCTTTAGAAGAGTATGCACAAAGGATAGCCCAGAAAATCACTCTCCCCTCTCCTATTCTATTAGGAGTTTCTTTTGGAGGAATTTTAGTACAAGAGATAGCAAAAATTATCCCTGATTGCCGTGGAATTATTCTCGTTTCTACTATAAAATCAGAAAAAGAACTCCCGCTTTGGATGAAAATATGTAAAAATATGAAATTACATTATATTTTCCCTATCAAATGGATTGCTTCTTTACGACTTTGGGAAAAAACAAAAAGATATGAACGATTATATAAGAAATATATAAGTATAACCACTCCTAATTACCTTTCTTGGGTTGTTATTTCTATTTTAAATTGGAAAGTTACCCCAACTACTATACCCATTATTCATATCCAAGGAGATAAAGATTGGGTTTTCCCTATTAAATATATAAAAAATTGCATCACAATAAAAGGAGGAACACATATTATGACCATCAATCGATTCCGTTGGTTTAACGAACATTTGCCTATTTTACTAGAACATTTTAAAGTATAAATTTATATTTAATAAAAAATAAACTTTTATTTCTTGCTTTCTTAGTTATTAATTCTTATTTTTGCGATTTATTTCAGTAGAATATTCCATTGAAAATAATCACTAATAAAGACAATTAATATGCTAACAAAGTCTCCCCTTTTCTATTACAATATTATTCGTAAAAAATATAAAAATTCTTATCTAGCAGAGGATGATAACCAGATTATCATTGGAATAGATTGTGATTACATAGATGCTTATCAGTATAGTTACTCTTCTTTAGAGAATTATTACCAGCAACAGGTTTCTATAGCTCCTTTTGCAGGATTATTTGGTGTTTTTGCCTATGAAACTATTCATTTTTTTGAAAAAATAGAACATAAAAGTAACTCTCAATATGAATTTCCTGCTTTTGTATTTGCCAATGCAAAAGCCTATTTACATTATTCAAAGATTAATAAGGTATTTTCTTCTTATGGAGATGAAGATAAATACTTTCACTTCCTAGAGCAGGCAAATATTTCTTCAGATGATAAAAAAGAGAATACTACACCATACTATAAAACTCTAACAAATGTAGAACAAGAAAAAAAACATTTTTTAGAAATTATTGAAAAAGCAAAGGAATATATAAAGTCTGGAGATGTTTTTCAGGTTGTCCTCAGTGAGCAACTATGCTTGGAAAGTGATATGGATTCTTTGGATTTTTATCAGAAACTCTCTCTTGCCAATCCTTCTCCTTATATGTTCCACTTTCCTACAAAATATGGCGATGTAGTCGGTTCAAGCCCTGAAATTTTAGTAGAAATGACAGG
>CAJPPS010000251.1 GCA_905372595.1 uncultured Capnocytophaga sp.
TCATTGTATTTATTAATAAAATAGCTATATTTGCCTCATATTAAAAAAAGAGATTAAAATGAAAAAAATGATTTTAACCGCAATGTGTTTTGGAGCCATTGCTACAAGTCAAGCACAAATTAACCTAGGAAAAGTTACTAGTGCTGCCTCAAAAGGTGTTCAGGCACTATCTTTCAGTAATGAAGACGCTCAAAAGCTCTCCAAAGAATCTGTAGATTGGATGGATGCTAACAACCCTGTAGCCGACAAGAATAGTCCCTATACGAAACGCTTAAATCGTTTGTTTGGAAATCACAAAAGTGAAGATGGTCTTAACCTGAACTATAAAGTATATGTAGTCACAGATATCAATGCTTTTGCTTGTGCTGATGGAAGTGTACGTGTTTTTTCTTCATTAATGGACTTAATGACTGATGATGAACTTTTGGCTATAATTGGGCACGAAATCGGACACGTAAAGAATGAAGATACAAAGGATGCTATTAAGGCTGCCTATACACGAGCTGCCCTACAAGAAGCTGGAGCGGCTGCCTCTAACACCGTAAAAGTATTAAGTGAAAGCCAATTAGGAGAAATGGCAAATGCTATGCTTGATGCTAAACATAGTAAAAAACAAGAATCTCAGGCTGATGAATATTCCTATAACTTTATGAAAAAACACGGTTATGATGTCGTAGGAGTATATACAGCTTTTAAGAAATTAGCTCTACTTTCTGGAGGTGATAAACAAAGCCGTTTCCAAAAAATGATGAGCTCACATCCCGATAGTGAAAAACGTGCTGAAGCAGCAAAAAAACGTGCCATAAAGGACGGACTTTGGAAAGATCCAGGAGAAGTAACCCTCCCCACTAGTCCTATTAAGTAGTTTTTATGTAAAAATAGAGGTGTTTCTTGTATTAACACCTCTATTTTTTTATTTTTTAGCTTCTTCTAGAAGATAATTAAGCATTCCCTGCCCCCAATGAGGATACTGAGGAGTCTTTGGTACAAAATTTTTAAATTTTTCAGAAGCCTCTTCTAAAATGGGAAGAGCTTTTTCTTTTCCTCCACCAAATACTTTAGGAGTATAATAAACCCCAATAGCACGGATTAAATAAGGTCGTGGATTCGCAGGATTCTCCTTAATTGCTTTTTGTCCATATTCCTTACTAATTTTCCCCATCTTAGAACCTCTAAACATAGGACTTACCTTTACTTTTGCACTATACAGATAGGCATATAGAGCATTTGTTTCGGAAGAATCAAAACCCAAACTAATTGCCTTTTTAAGGTATTCCTCTGCTTTATCACAATAAGAATCAATAAGATTTTCTTTTGCCTGATCGGCTATTCTCACATAAGTGTAAGCGGTGTAATATTGAGCTAAAGAATTATTTTTCTCAGCTAGCGCTATTCTCTCAAAGTCATTAGCTAAGGCTTGTAATTCCTTATTGTTATAAGCCTTATCAAGTTCTACTATTTTCTGAGAGAGAAAATCTTGACCTCTTACTATTTGTAACAACAAGAGACTGATTACTAATAATATTTTTTTCATACTAATTTATTTATAAGATTATTCTGTTATTCTATTCTCTAAATCGAGTAGGAACGTATATTCACGGGCTATTTCTTTCAAAGATTCATAACGTCCTGAAGCTCCACTATGTCCTGAACTCATATCAGTATAAAATAGTAATTTGTTATTATCTATCTTTAATTCACGCAATTTTGCTACCCACTTAGCTGGTTCCCAATACTGTACTTGAGAATCGTGGTATCCGGTAAGTACCAATATATTAGGATAGTTTTTCGCTTCTACATTATCATAAGGTGAGTAGGATTTCATATAATTATAATATTCTTGATCATTAGGATTCCCCCATTCATCATATTCTCCTGTAGTGAGAGGAATTGAATCATCTAACATTGTAGTTACAACATCTACAAAGGGAACACTTGCTATTATCCCGTGGAAAAGCTCTGGAGCTTGATTTATTACTGCCCCCATCAGAAGCCCCCCCGCAGAACCTCCTATAGCATAAAGATGTTCGCTGGAGGTGTACTTTTCCTTAATAAGATGAGTTGCACAGGCTATAAAATCAGAGAAAGTATTCTTCTTCTGAAGTAACTTCCCTTGCTCATACCAAGGTCTTCCCAAGTATTCTCCTCCCCGAATATGAGCTATAGCAAAAATAAACCCTCTATCCAATAGGCTCAACCGTGTAGTAGAAAAAGAAGGATCTATAGTGATACCATAGGAACCATATCCATAAAGCAATAAAGGATTTTTCCCATCTAACTCTATTCCTTTTCGATAGACTAATGAAATAGGTACTTGTACACCATCTGGAGCTGTTGCCCATAAGCGATGAGACTGATAATTTTCTTTTTTAAAGTCAGAAGAAAGAATTTCTTGCTCCTTTTTCACTTCACTTTCCCCTGTCCGCATATTGTAGTCAATAACAGAATAAGGAGTTGTCATAGAACTATAAGTATAGCGAAGAACCTCTGTATCAAAATCCAAATTCAATCCTATTGATGCTGTATAAGTCTCATTATCAAAAGGCAAATACTTGTCCTGAAGTCCATCCCAAGTAATCATTCGTATTCTACTAAGCCCATTATAACGTTCTGAAATAACCAAATAATCCTTAAAAATTTCAATATCTTCCAATAATGTATTTTCTCGATGTGCAATAACGTTCTCCCAATGAGTTTTCTCTGTTCTTTCTACAGGAGTTCTGTCTAATTTAAAGTTTGTTGCTTCATCGGAATTATTAATAATATAAAAATAGTCACCATAATGAGCTATATCATATTCCT
>CAJPPS010000252.1 GCA_905372595.1 uncultured Capnocytophaga sp.
CCCATTAATTAGGCGTTTTAGTACTATCTTTTTCATCACAACCTAATGGATCATAGGTGGTTATCTCAATATTACGAATAATTTTTCCTTGAAAATCTCTCCAAATGGATTCTTCCTTTCTCTTTATAGGAATAGGGGTAGAAGGATTAGTTTTTATGGAGGAAAAAAAGAGTTCGTGGAACTTACGACCAAGTTTGCTTCTTTGTGTTTTGAGTTCTATTTTCTTATAAAGAGAATCATTTTTAGCCTTCAGTGAGTCATTTAGAATGCGCTTGGTACGCAAAGTATCCTGCGCCAGCGTAAACTGACACCCTAAAAAGGCTATAAAGACTATAAGAAAAGACAGTTTTCTCAAAATTATCCTTGCATTTTTTCTCCAAACGCCAAATCACCTGCATCCCCTAAGCCTGGTATGATATAACTATTTTCATTCAGGTGATCATCTATGGTAGCAATCCATAAGTGGGCATTTTTTGGGAAATGTTGGCTGACGTACTCCAATCCTTGTTTGGAGCCAATGACCGCAAAAAGGTGTATTTCCTTAGGAGTGCCCAGTGGTTGGAGGGAGTTATATACATTGACAAACGAACGCCCTGTGGCTAGCATAGGATCAGCTAAGATAAGGATATTGTCCTGAAGGGAGGGAGAGGCTAAGTATTCGACTAAGATCTCAAACTCGGAAGGGGAGGTATGTTTGCGGTAGGCAGAGATAAAGGCATTGTCCGCTTTGTCAAAGAAATTCAATATACCTTGGTGCAGTGCCAGTCCTGCGCGAAGGATAGAACATACCACAATCTTATCCTGTATCAAGGGAATATCCTTTTCCCCCAAGGGGGTGGTAATCCGCTGTACTTGGTAGGGGAGCGTCTTGCTCATCTCATAGCTCAAGAGTTCCCCTATACGCTCTAAGTTCTTCCTGAAGCGCATTCTATCCTGTTGGATATCAACATTTCTAAGTTCTGCCACAAACTCCAAAAATAAGGAGGGGACTTGGTCAAAAGAGTGAATGATCATTTGTTCAAAAATAAATTTTTTTATTACGCAAAATAACGATATTTTTGCAAATAAAACAAGGAATATGTTTAGTAAATTAGCCTATGACATTTTTTGGGAGAGTATCCTACGCTATCATATAGCCGATGATGTGAATCAACCCTTTGAAAATCCGTACGATAGCAAGACTATTGAGCACCTATTGTACCGTAAAAATTGGATAGATACCGTACAATGGCACTACGAGGATATCATTCGTGACCCCAACATTGACCCCAAGGAAGCTCTCCTACTCAAGCGAAAAATAGATGCGTCCAACCAAGACCGTACCGATACCGTGGAGTATATAGATAGTTATTTCCTACACCAATATAAGGATGTAACCCCACTAGCAGGGGCAACCATTAATACCGAGAGTCCTGCTTGGGCGGTAGATAGGCTTTCTATTTTAGCCCTAAAAATCTACCATATGCAACAGGAAACCGAACGCACAGATGCCACTGCCGAACATATTGCTAAATGCCAAGAGAAGCTCCAAGTACTTCTTCAGCAGCGAGAAGACCTCTCCCTTGCCCTTGACCAACTCTTGGATGACATCGCCGCAGGGCGAAAATATATGAAGGTATACAAGCAAATGAAGATGTATAACGATGAGGAACTGAATCCGATCTTGAGAAAAGCATAAGTCATAATTTAAAAAAAATAATGTATATTTGCCTCCGTAAAAAAGATACGCGTGTTAGAAAAAAAGAACTTAGATTATGAAAAGGTTGTTTTGGTGGGAGTTATTACCTCCACCCAAAATGAAGAGAAGGTTAATGAATATTTAGATGAATTAGCTTTCCTTACCTATACTGCAGGAGGAGAAGTTATTAAGCGATTTACTCAGCGAATGGAAGCTCCTCATCCTAAGACTTTTATAGGTACAGGGAAGATGGAAGAATTGGCACAGTTTGTTGAAGAGAATGATATAGGAACTGTCATTTTTGATGATGAACTGACGCCTGCCCAACAGAATAATATAGAAAAAATCCTACGAAAGAAAATTCTAGATAGGACAACACTTATATTAGATATTTTTGCTCAAAGAGCTCAAACAAGTTATGCACGTACTCAAGTAGAACTTGCTCAGTATCAGTATCTTTTACCTAGACTTACAGGGCTTTGGACGCACCTAGAACGGCAAAGAGGAGGGATAGGGATGCGAGGACCTGGCGAAACGGAGATAGAGACAGACCGCCGAATTGTACGTGATAGAATAGCTTTGCTTAAGAGGAAATTAGAAACAATAGATAAGCAAATGGCTACACAGAGAGGCAATAGAGGAGCCTTGGTACGTGTAGCTCTTATTGGTTATACCAATGTTGGAAAATCAACTCTAATGAATCTTATTAGTAAGAGTGATGTTTTCGCAGAAGATAAGCTTTTTGCCACCTTGGATACTACAGTGCGTAAGGTTGTGATTGGAAACTTGCCTTTTCTTTTGAGTGATACTGTTGGTTTTATCAGAAAGCTTCCTACTCAACTTATAGAGTCTTTCAAAAGTACCCTTGATGAAGTAAGAGATGCTGACTTACTCCTACATATAGTGGATATTTCTCATCCTAATTTTGAAGAACATATTGCTTCTGTTAATCAAATACTTTTAGATATAAAAAGTATTGAGAAACCAACTATAATGGTTTTCAATAAAATAGATGCTTATACACATCAGGAAATAGAACAAGATGATCTTTTGACAGAAAGAACTTCTCGACACTTTACTCTTGAGGAATGGAAGC
The DNA here is from genome assembly GCA_905372595.1 of uncultured Capnocytophaga sp. GTDB lineage: Bacteria > Bacteroidota > Bacteroidia > Flavobacteriales > Flavobacteriaceae > Capnocytophaga. The sequence goes on from CAJPPS010000252.1 coordinate 2,775, forward strand.
AAACTTGGATGAACCGTATGAA
>CAJPPS010000253.1 GCA_905372595.1 uncultured Capnocytophaga sp.
ACTTATAGTAGACATGAGCTGCAATCTCTATTGTTGTAGGCACGAACTGCAAGCTCTATTTATAGTAGGCACGAGTTAAAGTCGCTGAATACCTGTAAGCGAGTATGTGACTCGCGCCAGCGGAGGGAGGTTTTAAGACGCAATAAATTGCGTCTCTACAGGGGTTTTACGGTAATCTGCTGATTGATAAACACCAAAAAAGACTTCTCTACCTTCCAGCCTGTTTGTTCTAGAGTTTGTGTGTATCTCCTTATTTGGGTTTCATACTGAGGGTGGTCTTCTCCCGTCTTATAATCAATGATAACGGCGGTGCCTCTCTTGGGATCATACGCCACACGGTCAGGACGTAGGTACTCCCCTACTATATCTAACCATTCTCGTTCGTTATAAATAACATAATCCGCTGTATAATACTCCTTTAACAGAGGGTGTGAAGTAAGTTGTTGCAATTGCTGTTCAAGCAATGGGAGTTGTTGCTCAGTGATACGCCCCTCCCCAAAGAACTGTTGTAATACTTTGGGTATATCATCCCTTGTAGTGAGTTGTCCCAATAACTCATGCAAGAGCGTACCTCGTGCTATCGCCCCTTCTCTCTGGGTATTCCACATGGATCCTGCGCGAGTTACAATTGTATAAGAAGGCGTAATCGTTGTTCTTTGCTTGAAGGGAATATAATGAGTTTCCTTTAGTGGGGGAACGTCAATAGGTACTATTTTTCCAAAAGTATAACGCAGCTGTCCCTCATTCCATCTTTGTTTTTCCTCCAAATAAGTCTTTAATATTTCAGAAAGGGTGCTGATTTTCTCTTCTTTCTTCTCTCTAGGCAAATCACAGAGTATATAGAGCAAATCTTTAGGACGTGTCATAGCCACATACATGGTATTGATCGTATCGAGAAGCTCCATTTGGCTCTGTTGGAGTACAATATCGGCATCTATTTTTTCCAAACCACTATAATCATCTATCAACAAATGTTCAAAACCATGATATTGTTCCTTAGGGACGCGTATCCACAGCGTATCCTTAGCTGAGCGTAACTTGTCATTGACTTTTGTATAGATAACTACAGGAAATTCCAACCCCTTACTCTTATGAATGGTCATGATCGATATCGCATTGACTCCCTCAGGAGCGCTGATAGCCAACTTATCTTTTTTTTCCTCCCAGTAAGTAAGAAAATCAGCAATGTTACCATTGCGCACGCTCTTATATTCGTATATTACATTGAGGAATTGTGCCAAATAAGCATCCGAAGGTTTTGCCAAATCAAATATTCTTATCGCATAACCAATGCCTTCGTAAAAAGAATACAAGTGGAAATGCGACAAGGAGAATCCCATAGCCGAAAAGAAATCCTCCACAGGCTTATGGGCATACTGATTCATAAAAGTATGAATATCGGTGATATGTTTTACCTTAGTATAAGAAAAGAGCAATTCTATCTTTTCCTTTTCATTTCCCTGATAGAGAGAAATAGAAATTAGGTGTATCAAGAATTGTATTTCTGGTATATTTTTAAGCAATAAAGCCTCAGAAGAGATAACATTATAACCTTTTTCAGATAATTTTCCAGCTATTTCAATACATTCTACATTCCTGCGAGAGAGTATACAAATATCTTTATCCAAGTATCCATTACTTTTTGCTTCTTTTATATACCCTTCAATAGTTTCTATATAAATATCTTCATTATCTAGTGTATTTTCATCCTCTATTGCTTCTGATTCGGTATCTTCTGAATCTTTTTTATTCTTTTTATCTACAAATTCTATACTTACAAAACCTTTTTGCTGTTCTCTTTCAGGCGTTTTCTGTATTGCATTGCGATATAACTCATCATACCTATATTCTCCACTATTGTTGAACAACAAAGGAGAAGAGGCTATAAAATGAAAGAAATCATTATTGAAGTCAATCACTTCCCTTCGGCTACGGTAGTTATAGGCAAGATTCTGTACCTCTTGCGCTATATGGAAAGGAATTTTTTCCTTGTTATACAGTTCCATAAACTGTTCTGCCCTACCCCCTCGCCAGCGGTAAATGGATTGCTTAGCATCCCCTACTATAAGCAGAGACCCTTGTTGCTTGCTAAGGTTTTCGCTATGTACTGCATCGGCAATCAAGGGCAACATATTTTCCCACTGCAATGTAGAGGTATCCTGAAATTCGTCTATAAAGTAGTGCTGGTAACGGGTACCTATTTTTTCATAGATAAAAGGTGAAGGCTCCTCTATAATCGTTTGGTGGATAATGCTATTAAACTCTGAAATTGGCAATATGTTCTCTTCCTCCTTAATCGCTAGAATCTCCTCTTGCAAGCTTTTGAGTACTGCCAAAAGGGTTACATTCTTTATCAGATGCTTATAAAACTGTTCCCACCAATAGCTTTTTTCTATGGAATGAAGCAAATCGGCTATCCATGGTTGTTTTTCATCTAATAATTGAGCCAGTGCAGGCTCACTCTTTAGAAGGGACTTAGGATAGAGTGGTTTATCAGCTGCATCTACAAACCAGTTTCGAGTAAAAGCTGCTTTTTCTATGGCATAAACTCCATTTCTTTTTATTTTCTCAAAGAAATTATACAGAGAACCTCGAGAGAAATGAGCAGAGGTGATAGCCTGCTGCTGAGTGAAGGTAAAAAAATCCTTGACCGCTGCGCCCACTGCTGCATATAAGTCCTTGCGTTGCTGTTTTAGATCTTCCTTAAGCTGTTGAAAATCGGTTAGTTGCTTTCCTTCCAATTCTCTTATATAGGCATAATGGTTTTCATTGGTCA
>CAJPPS010000254.1 GCA_905372595.1 uncultured Capnocytophaga sp.
ATATTTCTATAAATATAGGAAACAACTTATATTAGGGGTACTTATCACTATTATAGCACGTCTTTTCTCTTTGGTAATGCCTAAGAGTGTACAGTATGCTATAAAAGTAGTTGAGGATTATATGGAAAGCCCCAATAAAGAGGCAAATATAGGAAATACTCTCTTGCTTTATAGCTTGCTTATTATTACTGCAGTTATTCTTTCTGGTTTTTTTACCTTTTGGATGCGACAACTCATTATTAATGTATCAAGATACATAGAGTTTGATATGAAGAATGAAATCTATCAGAAATATCAGACACTTTCTCAGCGTTTTTATAAGCAAAATAGAACAGGAGATTTAATGAATCGCATCAGTGAAGATGTAGGAAAAGTACGGATGTATACAGGTCCTGCTCTTATGTATAGTGTACAGACAATTACTCTCTTTCTCTGTAGTATTCCGTTGATGTTCTACACCTCCACAACACTTGCTACTTACGCACTACTTCCTCTACCTATTTTGGCTTTTTTAGTTTATTTTATTAGTAGAAAAATAAACCAAAAAACTATAGAAGTACAAAAATTCCTTTCAGATATTTCTTCTTTTTCTCAAGAAACTTTTTCGGGAATACATACCATAAAAGCTTTTGTTATGGAGGAAGAAACTCAGAAAAACGTGGATAAAATCAGTCAAGAGGGACGAAAGAAGCATTTAGCTCTTTTGAGAATAGAAGCATGGTTTTTTCCAATAATGATTTTTCTTATAGGAATCAGTATTATATTTGTTATTTTTGTAGGAGGACGTTTATATATCAATGGTGAGATTCAATCTATTGGAGTTATTACAGAATTTACAATTTATGTAATGATGCTTACTTGGCCTGTGGCTACTGTAGGATGGGTAAGTAATATCGTTCAGCAAGCAGAGGCTTCTCAAGGAAGAATTAATGAATTCTTAAATGAAAAATCTGATATAGAAACTACTATACAATATAGTACTCCTATTCAAGGAGATATCCGTTTTGAAAATGTTACTTTTACCTATCCAGATACACAAATTACAGCACTGAAGGAAGTTTCATTTCATATTCCTCAAGGAAAAAATATTGCTATTATAGGGAGAACAGGGTCAGGAAAATCTACTATTTTAGACTTAATTACCCGAATGTATGATGTACAACAGGGACATATTTTTATAGATGGAAGAGATGTCAGATCTCTTAATCTGAATGATTTACGTAAGGCAATTTCGGTTATTCCTCAGGATTCTTTTCTTTTCTCAGATACCATTGGGAATAATATTAAATATGGTAAGTCAGAGGCTACACAGGAGGAGATTATAGCAGTAGCAAAACTGGCTCAAGTACATGATAATATTATGGATTTCAAGGATGGATATGAAACTATATTAGGTGAACGAGGGATTTCTCTTAGTGGCGGACAACGCCAACGTGTATCTATCGCTAGAGCATTGCTCAAGGAAGCACAGATATATCTTTTTGATGATTGTCTCTCAGCAGTGGATACCGATACAGAGGAAAAAATTCTCCATAACCTTACACAAATAGCCTATAATACTACTCGAATTATTGTCAGTCATCGTGTATCGGTAGCTAGAAATGCTGATTCTATTCTTTTTTTGGACAATGGGAAACTTATAGGACAAGGAACACATCAAGAACTTTATGAAAATAATCAGGAATATCGTAATTATTACGATACTCAAGTGATAGAATAAATATTAATAATCAAAAATAACCTTATTATGAAAAGATATTCTTTTTTTATTTTAGTTTTTTCCTTAATATTAGTAGCCTGTTCAGATGGAAAACTTTCTTCTTCAAGGGCAAAGGAACTAGTCGAAGATTCTTTAGAAGCAAAACCTTTATATGAGACAGCTCATTTTTCCCTAGGAGAAGTAAGGTATCGTACCCAAAAAGATGGAGATAAGATTAAACAACTTAAGAAATTGGAAGAAGATGATTATATCTCTATAGAGGAGCTGAAAGTAAAGAAAAAATGGCTCTCCAATGATAGTGTATGGGTAGTTAATATAAAATGTACAGATAAAGCATTACCTTTCATAACAGAATTGAAAGAAAATAGAGCTAAAGTTAAGACTATAGAATATATTCTTACGGAAGAAATTCAAATAGAACAAAAAAATGAAAAAGTAGCCACTATCATAGCAACACTTCAGAAAAAAGAAACTCCTTTTGGCTTCCTAAGTAAGAAAAATAATGTACAAGACTATATTCAGAAGAAATTTAAGGCAAAGTATCAAGAAAAAGAATGGATTCTTACCAAATAATCAATAAAATTATAGTGTAATGAGAAAGATTACTTCTTTATTCCTCTTTCAGGCTCTAGCTTCAGTAATATCAGGTATATTAATTACTCAAATGTCCTTATTAGGGCGTATAGGAATCCATACAATGTATCGCCAATTTATGGTTTTTCGTTCTTGGTGGAAGACAGCTCTATTGCTCTTTGTAATACAATGCTTACTTATAGGAGTCCTCTGGCTTATAAGGCAATATTCCTCAGGGAAGGCAGTAAAAAAAATTTCTGGATTATGCCTGCTTATAGGAATAATTGGGTTTGGTTTCACTTATTGGGATTTCACAACAACAATGCATAAGGTAATGAAAGCTCGTTTTCATTTTGGTTTTTATCTTTTTTGGATAGGATGGGGAGTAACTTGTTTGTATTTTATTCTGCAGAAAAGACCTACATCATCTTCAGTAACTGAAATATACCATCTCTGCCTCAAGATAGGGAAGAGGAACTGA
>CAJPPS010000255.1 GCA_905372595.1 uncultured Capnocytophaga sp.
GTATATAGTTTTAGTATAGAAGAAAAAAATTACTAATATAGTCTTTTATTTTATACTTAGTTGTGATTTATAAATTTACTCTATCAGAAGAGTGTAGAATAAATAAAGGCTGTCTTTTAGAAAACAGCCTTTTATTTAAAGGAATACAATAGAATTTAAAACTTATAAGTTACTGTAACATTTACATTACGAGGTGCTCCAGGGAAGGAACGTAGCTTATCATAGCCACCTACCCAATGAGTTTTGTTCAGTATATTGTTTAGGTTGGCTTGGAGCTGTATTTGTCGGATTTTGTAGTAAAGAACGGCATTCACGAGGCCATAACCAGGGTATATAGTGGTGTTGGCACGGCGTCCTACTTGTCCAAAACGTTCAGTAACAAAATTATATCCAACTCCAAAACCTAAGTGCTTAAAGAACCCATTTGTGATGATGTATTTTGTCCATATATTTCCTGAATGGCGAGGAGTAGAGGGGCGTTGCATACCGAAGTCTTTCTCGTTATTTTGGGCAGTTTTGGTAATACGAGCATCTATATAAGCATAGCTGGCTAAGATATTCCAGTTGGGAGCAATTTCCCCAGCTAGGTCAAGCTCAAATCCATTAGATTCCTCTTCCCCGATTTGCATCTTGAGGTCAGGCTTACCAGGAACGGCAGGGGAGGCAGGGTATAGGGAGTTCTGCTGGATAATTTTGAAAACAGAGGCAGTGGCACTCAAGCGTTTGTTAAACCAATCGGTCTTGATACCGGTTTCAAAAAGTTCGCTATATACGGGGTCAAAAGGACCTCCATAGCGGTCAGGATCGGACTGGGTAGCAGCATCCTGAGGTTCAAAACCTTTCATCCAAGTGGAGTAGAAGTTGATGTTATCTGTGGCACTAATTACCAAACCTACACGAGGAATAAGAGCCTGTTGTTCAATGATTTTCTCATTGCTTTGTTTGTAGTTAAGGTAGTCTTTGAAAAACTCTTTACGAAGCCCCAGAAGTAACTTTACCATACTGATTTCCAATTGTTCTTGTACATAGATACCGTGAGAGGTCTGCTGGGTGGGTATGGTTCTTCCTCCAGGTTCAAAAATGTATTTACTGATATCCTTCATAGCATTCCCTGTATGAGGATTGTTTAGGTCGAATACAGCAACGTTAGTACGAGGTTTTCCATTGTTGTCCAATAGATAGGTGAATCTCCTAGGGTTATAAGTGGTAGTGGTAGTACCATCGGCAAGGAGATAACCACCAGCCGTAAGTTGTGAAGCTCCAGGGAGTTGATTTATTTGGAAGTAATCATATCCTACCAAAAGGGTATGTTTTACAATACCAGTGTTAAAATTATAGTTAAAGTAGTTGTTAAAACTATTGTTGCGGAAGGTTCGTTGCCTAAGGAGTGCTTGCATCAGGATTTTACTAGGATCCCCTGTGTTAATGTTGTTCCCTTGTTGCATATAGTAGCTATTAGCCTGATTGTGTTCTTGAAGGTCTTCGCTATAGGAAGAGCTTAGGAAGGTACTATTGAAGGAAAGGTTATCGGTGAGTTTGTGGGTAAGTCCTAGAGAGATGTTCATTTGAGTTTCTCTAAGGAAATCATTGGTAGCACTGAGCGAACGGGTAATAGGGACTGAGTAGAGGTCGGCATCACCAAAAATAGTTTGTCCACGGTCTACTTTACCGTCTAAGCGGTAATAGGTTAGGTCTATATTGAAGCGGGTTTTCTCATTAGGAATAAAAGAAAAAGAAGGTGCAATAGTGAGTGTATTACGTCCTTGCAGGTCGCGGTAACCATCAGTAGTCTCATAGCCAAGGTTGAGGCGATAGAGTAGGCTTTTGCTTTCATTTAAGGGACCGGTGAAGTCAGCATAACTCTTGAGTGTCCCCCAGCTTCCGGTATTTACCGAAACGGTATGTTGGCGCTCCAAAAGAGGCTTTTTGGTTACTCGGTTGATGAGTCCTCCTGGAGAGGCATTGCCAAAGAGAGCTGCAGCAGGTCCTTTGATAACCTCTACACGCTCTATATTAGCTAAAGAAGAGGCTGACCAAAGGCTCGTTTGGGCACGCATTCCGTTGATTAGGTTCCCAGAACCACGATTTCCAGTGGTGCGGAAGCCTCGGATACTGAAGTCATTATAAGTGGTATATTGGCTTACTCCACTGACATTTTTCACTATATCATTCACTGTAGAAGCTCCTTGGTCGAGAATTACTTCTTTAGTTACATAGTTGATAGTTTGAGGAATATCTCGGATAGCGGTAGCTGTTTTGGTACCTGAGAAAGAAGAGGTATTTTTGTAGGAACTTTCCTTACGTCCTATAATCTCAACCTCCTGTAATACTTCTGCTTCTTCTTGTAAGGAAACATTCAGGTGTAGGTGAGTGCCTGAGGGGTTAGGCATTACCTCAATTTCTTTAGAAAGAGTTTGATAACCAATAGAACTAAAGATAAAAGTCTGTTTTCCTAATGGAATATGTTGCAGCCAGTAGAAACCTTTTTCATCAGTGGCGGCTCCCTTGAGACTACCCTTAAGGATAACACTGACTCCTAAAAGGGGTTCTCCATTCTCATCAGTAACTTTTCCTCTGAGATCGATGGTTTTTTGTGCATACAAAAAGGGAAAACATAAAAATATTAATCCCCAAAAGAATAGGTGTTTTTGCATATAAAGTCTATTAATACTAAATTTAAATAATAATTTTGGAGTGCAAAAATAGATTATTTTTCTCAACTGACAATGCTTGAAGTGTTAATTAATAATTATTAATTAACTTATTGTAATTA
>CAJPPS010000256.1 GCA_905372595.1 uncultured Capnocytophaga sp.
AGAATACCATTTGTGTGCTCCTTGGGGAAGAACCTCATGCCATAGAGCGCACCACACTTGCCGAGCAACAATTCCCTACCGAATTTAAACAGGGCTATGCCGCTAAGCTCCTCCAGAACCGTCCCGATGTAGCCCGTGCCGAACTCAGCCTACGCAATGCCTTTGAACTGACCAATGTAGCTCGTGCGGCTTTCTATCCTACGCTAACGCTCTCGGCTCGTGGAGGTATTTCCTCTACCGAACTGGATACATGGATTTCGGCTAAGTCTATATTTGCCAACTTCGTAGCAGGACTAGCCCAACCGATTTTGAACCGCCGACAGATTCGCACCCAATACGAGGTACAACAAATCGCTCAAGAAACCGCTTTGCTCAATTTCAAGAAAGTGATACTTTCTGCTGGTAAGGAAGTAGCCGATGCTATGCAGAACTTCTCTACCCAAACAGAGTTTATCGAGCTAAAAACGAAAGAAATGAAAGCCTATCAAGAGGCTACAGACTACTCCAAACAGCTCTTTGATAGCGGTATGGTGAATTATTTAGAGGTAATCACCGCCGAAGTAAATCGCCTCAATGCGGAACTTAGTGTTGCCAATGCCCAATTTACCCGTATGCAATACGGTATTACCTTGTACAAGGCCCTAGGGGGAGGTTGGAGGTAGTGCGAGCCGCACAGGCAATTCACCTAAGAGAGAGAAAATAAATAACCATTTTACGAATAAAAACAATATAACAATGAGTGTTTTAACCATAGATATACTGAACCCAAAGGCGGAGGAACTGCTAAGAAACCTTGCAGACTTACAATTGATAGCCATTAAGGACAAGAAAAATAATCCTTTTCTTCAAGTGGTAGCACGTTTGCGTAAGAAAAGCGAAACTAATGCGCCCTCCTTGGAGGAGATTACAAAGGAAGTAGAGAAAGTAAGGGCTAAGCGTTATGAAGAAAAGAAGTAGAAGAGTCATTATAGATACCAATCTATGGATTAGGTTTCTTATCTCTCGAGATTATTCAGTGATAGATAGGCTTCTTTTAGAGGAAGAAATACAGCTTATTTTTAGTGATGAGTTGTTGGGTGAGTTTATAGAAGTAGCACAGCGACCGAAGTTTCGTAGGTTTTTCCCCTTGGAAGAACTCAGTGAATTAGTCGAAATGATAGAAGAAGTAGCAGAATTTGTAGATGTTACTACCGATGATATTACTTTGTGCCGAGATGGGAAGGATAATTTTCTACTTTGCTTAGCAAGAGATGCTTCTGCCGATTATCTCATTACAGAAGATAATGACCTGTTGGTATTAAACCCTTTTGAGGGAATACAAATTATTATGATGAAAGACTTTCTTTTAATAAGTAACACAAAACAACAGAAATGCTAATGAGTAATACTATGGCAAGAGAAGAAATCCAAGAACTGAACGACCATTTGCAGGTATTCCCCAAAGCGGAAGATATTTTTGTAAAAGAGCAACCGTGGCTTAAAAACCATTTTCTGCCCTTGATGCGTATTGATTTAGCAGAAATCAATCCCGATTGGGCAGGACAAAAGGTGTATATGCTCTGTCCTTTTGAACCTTACGAAGGTTATATAGGCGATAATACCACTGAATATCACAACGAATATACCGCACCTAACTGGCTGGCTTTCCGATTGACTGATGATAATAAGTTTGAGTTCCTTGGCAAGGAAGGATATTTTGAGCGAACTGCTATTCACAACTGGGATTTTGACTCCAAAGAGGAGGAACTCTTTCAGGAAATGGCTGATAATTATGAGAAAAGTAAAGCAAATGTAGCCAAATATGGTACATTGGTGAATTTGCGTTATCCTGAATATAATGGGAAACTGAATAAGGAAAACTATTTGGAGATATTAGGGGGAGAGCCTCAGTATGGCAACTGGTGCTCCACTATTGAAGACGAGGAATATCCGAAGGCTTTTAAGATGCATATAGAAGATGGAGAGGCCGACGATGAAGTACTGTTTGACATTTCATACCAAGGAAACCCTTTTTATCTCGTAGCCGAAACAGGGGCTTACGACTGGGTAGGTTCTGGAGGCTATATCATTATGCTGTACGAGCCTGTTAGTCGTATCGTGCTATTCACTTTTGATTATTCTTAAATTATATGAAAACACTTATTATCGTAACACACCCTCATATAGAGGATTCTCTCATCAACAAACGTTGGATCGAGGAGCTCGAGAAATACCCAGAACAATATACCATACATCAGTTGTACAAAGTATATCCCGACGAACATATCGATGTCAAGAAGGAACAACAACTGATAGAGCAGTATGACCATATTGTATTTCAGTTTCCACTCTATTGGTTTAGTATGCCCCCATTGTTAAAGAAGTGGTTAGACGAAGTCCTTACCTATGGCTGGGCTTACGGAAGCAAAAGCGGTTATAAAGTAGGAGGAAAGAAAGTGACGCTTGCCATTTCGGCAGGTATTGATGAGCATGAATATACGCATAACGAAAAATATAAATATACTCTTAAAGAGTTGTTACGTCCTTTCGAACTTACATTTGAATATATTCATGCTGATTATTGTCCGTTTTTTGCTTATTATGGCATTGAGCTGAATAGTACAACCGAATGGATTGAGAGAAGTGTACCGCTATATAAGCAGTTTTTAGAGGACTTTGCAAAGGCATAGCAAACTCAAAATTCAAAATTCAAAACTCAAAACTAACCATGATGCCCAACATTCTATTACAACAATTAGAAAATGCCCTCCCTGAGGGAATGC
>CAJPPS010000257.1 GCA_905372595.1 uncultured Capnocytophaga sp.
TCTCAATAAATTGAGAAACTGGACCTTTATTCATTGTTAAAAAATTTATTCTTAATTTATCAAATAGACTAAAAAACTACTAGAATGGATAGTTTATCCCAATATTGATAACAAAATCCGAGAATTTCACCTTATTCTTCCAGTGAGATTCCGCATACATAGAAGGATCATAGAGCTTTAGCCCGAAATCCCCTCTGATTACAAAATAATTCATATCATAACGCAAACCAAACCCTGTACTTAGGGCTATATCTGTGATATCTGAGAAACTATCTAGTTTATAATTAGTGTCTTTTTCATCATCAAGTAAGTGCCAAATATTTCCTGCATCTAAAAATAATGCTCCCTTTAATGCTCCCATCAGAGTAAAACGATATTCGGCATTGGCTGTAAATTTGAAATTAGCTTCATTGAATTCCAGAGATGATCCTGAACGACCTGGACCCAGTGAATAAGCTCTCCAACCTCTATTATCATTAGATCCTCCTGCAAAATAACTACGAGAAAAAGGAATGTTCTTTCCATTTCCATAAGGCATTGCAAATCCCACAAAAGCACGAAAAGCAAAGACATCTGTATTCTTTTTCCTCAGAGATACAGGATAATGCTTTATATATTCCAATTCTGCCTTAGCATACTGTGCATAAGCCACATCTAGGAACTTACGCTCCCCTTGCTCATCTGTGGGGAGCTTCCTAATCAGGTTAAAAAGATGAGGAATATTCCCTGCTGTTTCTATCTTTACCCGAAATTGTTCATATGTTGGCTCATAATAGTTCATCGTATTATTAGACATATAGGTAAAACTAGATGCCAAAACCAAATCATTCTTTGTCAATCGATAAAACCGTTGGAAGATATTATAAAGTTCATTGGTGTCTTGTGGAAAACCAGGATATCCTCCTTGTAAAGATGTAAAAATAGCATAAAGGGCAGCTCTGGTATCATCCAAGTTTCCATTGGCATCCATATAAAATGAGGATGCATTATGCCTCCTAGCAAGAGTATTCAAAGCTAAATAAGAGGAACGATATATACGGAAATAATTTTCCGGATTCCTATTATGTACATATTCTATATCTAGGAGCTCTAATATATTTTTATTAACTGTATTAGGATTCCAAGTATAACGGAGCACTCCTGAAGTTTTTTGCTTATCTAAACCTATATTTTGCTGGGTACTTGTGGAGAATTGTAGGATTGTCTGTGGCGTTTTAGAATAAGGAATAAGAGATTCTACTCCTCCAAAGAACCAAATTCGGGGAATCGTAAGGCGTAATCCTCCCCCATATTCAAAAACATTAAAGAAAGCCGAAGAACCATCTAAAAACTCTTGTGCCCCCATTGTAACTCTTGGAGTAAATTCAAGTGTCTCAGCTCCCCTGAACACATTCCGTGCTAGAAAAGAAGTACTGAACCCTATACCAAACTCCTGAATAGACGAACGTGAGAGCTCTGTATTAGTTTCTATAGAAAACCTAGAAAGAGGCTCCAAATAGATACTAGCAACAAGTGTTTTTTGTGAAGAATCAGAAGGAAGATAATGGTACTGAATATTAGGATATTTGAATGTTCTGAGGTTATTAATCTGCCTATAGGCATTATTACGATCTATATCTCTATAAATAGTACTAGAACGTAAGGCTATAGCATCATAAAGTGTCTGTTTTCGATAACGTAATTTATTTCGATAATAATAAGTAATTCCTTTGTACTGGATAGAATCATAAGGAGTTGCTTGTGCCGTATTATAATCGGTATAAAGATATACTTTCTTAATATGATGGACTTGATAGGGTGTTTCCTTGGGTGGGTCTACGGAACGATCTGTAGCATTTGCTATAGTCGTTGTTACATTGATTAATGAATCCCTTACAGAAGCTACAGTATCACGTGCAATAGTAAATTCTATAGCACTCTGTTGGAAATTATAAAATCCATTATTACGAAGAAGAGTTGTAATACGCGCACGTTCATTAGCAAATTTTTCTAATGAATAGGGTTCTTTTGCCTTTACAAGCCTTTCTGATAAATGTTGATTATATAATGAATCTACCTCAGGAGAGAGAATACGCGTAGAAAGTGTATCTATATGATATTGCATACCTTTATCTATAGTATGTATAACAGCCACCTGCTTTTCTTTTTCCAAAGGAAGTATATCATAATGGGTTTTACTATTGAAATAACCTATACTATTGAAATATGCTTTGAGTGTCTGAGAAGATTTATGTGTTAGAAGCGTATCCAATAATACTGGAGCTTGTCCCATTTGCTGTAACATTCTATCCTTTCCTGATATCAAAAAGGACTTTCCTAGGCGTTGTGTCTGTTTTTCTGATAGAAATTTACTGAGAAAATGATGCCATTTGGGATGGTTTTTGAGCCATTTTTGATAATTCTCTTCTGCCTTATCATCTGCTAGATTATAAATATATAATCCCAGAGGAATTCCTAGAATCCTTGAATTGGGTTCCTGCTGAAGATAACCATAGATATGAGCGTTCTTAGGTTTTTTATCATCTACAGTAATATCATTCTTACGCAGAAGAAGAGCACCCTGAGGTACTTTCTTTGTAGAATTACACCCTAAAACACCAATAAAAAGGACTAATAATAGTACTTTCTCTACAAATTTACACTTCATCAGATGAGTTCAAAAATTCGGCTCAAAATTACAAATTTTATATGATGTAAAAAGTATAAAAATACGTTAATTCATCTAATTTTCCAAAAAAATATTTTGAGTGTATTTTTTCC
>CAJPPS010000258.1 GCA_905372595.1 uncultured Capnocytophaga sp.
ATTTAGAAAACTTATTTTTCCTATCAAAAAGTATGCCTTTTTTAGGTATAAGAAAATTTGTCATTCTTTATTCTATTTCTAAAAAATATTATACCTTTGTATCGAATTTAATTATTATACAATATGCTTATAGCACCTTCTCTTTTAGCCGCTGATTTTGCAAATTTGCAAAGAGACATTGAAATGGTTAATCATAGTGAGGCAGATTGGTTTCACCTTGATGTAATGGATGGGGTATTTGTTCCCAATATTTCCTATGGAATGCCCGTAATCCAAGCCATCGGAAAGTACGCCCAGAAGCCACTGGATGTCCACTTAATGATCATAGATCCTGATAGATATATTGACACTTTTGCAACACTAGGAAGTGCCATTTTGTCGGTTCATTATGAGGCTTGTACCCACCTACACCGTACCTTACAAGCTATCAAACAGAAAGGAATGAAAGCAGGAGTAGCCCTGAACCCTCACACTCCTATCAATGTATTGGAAGATATTATTGAAGAGGTGGAGGTACTGGTGCTGATGAGCGTGAATCCCGGTTTTGGAGGGCAATCTTTTATTGAAAATACCTATAAAAAAGTAAGACAAGCTAAAGAGCTTATCCTCAAAAGAAATTCATCAACTCTCATTGAGGTAGATGGGGGAGTAAATGTAAAAAATGCACCCAAACTTATAGAGGCTGGAGCAGATGTGTTAGTGGCTGGTAGCTTTGTATTCAATGCAGATAACCCTCAAGAGGCTATCGCTTCTATAAAAAAATAAGAAAAGGAGGTTATTCATAAGAATAACCTCCTCTGACATCAAAAAAACAACTATAAAAGTTCTCGTAACACACTCTCAATAGAAGGATCAGAAGGTCGTGGTGCATCTGCATTAATAATTTTACCATCTTTCCCTATAATGATGAATGTAGGTATTTGTGTAATTCCATAATCTGTTATAAATTGGGACTCAAAAGCCTTATCTGCGATCAATTGCACGCCTTTTAAGCCTTCTTTAGCAACAAAATCTTTCCATTTTTGATTATTATCATCTATAGAGATGCTTACAAATTCTATATTTTCCGCGTGGAGCTTATTCTCTAAAGCTTGTAAAAAAGGAATTTCTTGACGACAAGGAGGACACCAAGTAGCCCAAACATCTATATAAACTACTTTCCCTTTAAAATCATCTAAAGAAGAGGTTCCGCCTTTGAAATTTTCATAATTAAGGAACTTAGGTGATTCACTTCCTGAAGAAAGCTTAACTGCATAATCATAGGCTTTCTTTGCTTGCTCTTTCACCTGCTCATTAGTTACATTTTCGTTAATAAAGTCCAATAAAAGTTTACTCTTATTATTATTAGGTGAAATATAAGGTAATAATTCCTTTGCTAAATCTGCACGAATATTTGCTGATTTTAGTCCTTTAACAGCATCAATAAAGGCTTCAAGCTGTTGCTCATTACCTACTTTTTCTCTTAATATTTCAATGTATTTACTACGTACCAAATCCCTATAGGACTCTACTTGGTCATATTCCTGAGCATTATCATAATCAATTCCTTCTCTTTCTGCAAAGAAATCATTAGGCAAGATAGCGTCTCTTCCCATAAAGAAAGTATGATAGGTAGGATAAACCAATAGATATTCTACAAACTTATATTTAGCCCATTTTTCTTGATTTTTAACAAATTCTTGACCAAGATTATACGATTTAAGCTTATTTTGAAGTTCATCAAAATAGGTTTTTAGATTCACCTTAAATTCTTGAGGTTTCTGTCCAAAAAGATTAGAGTCTGCTCCATCAATATTACTGATAAAGATATTTCTCTCTAACAGATATTGAGATTCCTTTGCTTGCTCTCCTGTTATTTTTGATTTATTAACATCTTGATCAAAAGCAATTTCTATATTAGCTCCTGTATTCAAGTACAAAGGTACTCTTGAAGTAAAAGAAGAAAGCAGATAATAGAGATGATTATTCTCTATATTTCTGATAGTATCCTTAAAGGTACCATCTCCAGCTACAGGAATCTGCCGGATAACTTCATCATTTTGTACCAGATACAATTCTTTTGTAGCTCCTACAGAGGCTACTTTCCCTGAGATAATTGCATAATCAGTTCCCCCTGTAGAAGATTTATCCCCCCCTCCACAAGCTGATAATATACTGGCTAAAACTAGACTTGTAACAAAAATTCGTTTCATCTTAATTATTTTCTGAATTGAACTACAAAGTTATGAAAAATAAATAAATCTACCATTATTTCACACTGAATTTATTTTTATTTTACACCTATCTTATTGATTTTCACACATACAAAGTTTTTAACAAAATAAAAAAACTTGTTCATATCTTAAAAATAGCGCAAAAATTAGTATCTTTGCTCTCGCTTAGAACAACATAGTGACAACTGACTCAATATTCCAAAAACAATGGAAATCTCTGATAGAACAACTTTCAAAGGATTTTCCTTTAAGAAGTCCTTCAAGTACTGATAGTATTCTCTACCTAATAGGCTTACAAGAATTAGGAAAACCTCATCAGGTGTTCTCCAGAGAGGACAAGATAAACTTAATACATATAGGTACCTGTAAAGTACTGGAACCTTATGGATACTATTTCTTTCAAGAGAGAGATCAGGAGGGGTGGCCTCACTTTCGTAGGGCAAAAGATTACCTGAGCCTAGAGGGTAAAGAGCAAGAACAGCTCCTAAAGGAAGCTATCCTACATTATTTTAAGGAAATAGAATATTTTCAC
>CAJPPS010000259.1 GCA_905372595.1 uncultured Capnocytophaga sp.
ATAATATACTTAAAACTAATTGATATATACAAAATATGAAAATACTTATTATTAATGGCGGTAGTTCTTCTTTCAAATATCAATTGATTGAAATGGATACCGAATCCGTACTTGCAAAAGGATTAGCTGAACGCATTGGGCTAGAACCTAGTAAAATCACACACGAATACTGGGAAAATGGAGAAAAACACAAAATAAGCAAGGAAATACACTTTCCTAACCACGAGGCTGCTTTCAAGGTGATTGCTGAATATCTTACTGATAGTGAGATAGGGGTTATCAAATCTACCAAAGAAGTAAAATATATCGGGCACAGAGTGGTTCACGGAGGTAAATTCACGGCTCCAGAACGTGTAACTCCTGAAGTTATTGAGGAACTTCGTAAAGTGATTCCTTTAGCTCCTTTGCATAATCCAGCTAGTATTATCGGGATTGAAGCTGCTCAAAAAATATTCACTGAAGGAACTGAGAACTTCGTTATCTTTGATACTGCTTTCCACCAAACAATGCCAGAGAAAGCTTTCCGATATGCAATCCCTAACCACTATTATACCGAGGATAAAATCCGAGTATATGGTTTCCATGGTATCAGCCACAAATATGTAGATGCACGTACTCGTCGTCATTTCAATGAGCCTCATATGAAAAATATTACTCTTCACTTAGGAAATGGAGCTAGTATGGCGGCAGTAAATGAGGACGGGCACTGTATAGATACCTCTATGGGATTTGGTCCTGGTGATGGGCTTATTATGGGTACCCGTGCAGGAAATATTGATAGTACTGTTATCTTCTTCCTAGGAGAAAAGGGACACTCTACACAAGAGATCTCAAAAATTGTCAATAGTGAAAGTGGTATGAAAGGACTTATTGGTAGTCCTGATGCTCGTGACCTAGAAAAACTCGTAAATGAAAACGATGCCAATGGAAAGCTCTGTTTGGATATGTATGCTTACCGTATTAAGAAATTCATTGGAGCTTATATGGTGGCTCTAGGTGGTGTAGATTCTCTTATCTTTACGGCTGGAGTTGGAGAAAATTCTCCTATGATTCGTAAGGCTATCTGTGAGGGATTAGAACATTTTGGAATCAAGATAGACCCTCTTAAGAATGAACAGCTTAATCATCCTAGCGACATCGTAGAGATTCAAGCTAATGATAGCAAAGTAAAAATTGTAATTGTAGCTACGAATGAAGAAATCCAGATAGCTCGTGATATATTATCCCTTGTATAACTTTTAACATACTAATTAAGATGAAGAAAATCCTTTTCACCTTTTTCCTATTAGGAAGCTTATTATTAGTTTCTTGTTCTCAAAATACGCCCAAAGCAGTAGCTGAAAAATTCTTAAAAGCTCTTAATGCAGAGAATTACAAAGAAGCCCAAAAATATTGTGATGCCCCTACAGGCAAGCTTCTCAATATGCTCGAAGAGCTTTCAAATGAGGCAAAAAAAGAAGCTCCTGAAAAGCAAAAGAAAGCTAAGAAAGTTCCTTTCACCATCACCAAAGTCGATGAAAATGGAGACAAGGCAAAAGTATTCTATACTATAAAAACAGAAGATGGGCAAGAGAGAGAAGATAACATTGAGCTTAAGAAAATAGACGGAAAATGGTTAGTTTCTATCAATAAAGAACAAGGAAAAGAGAACGGTATGCAAATGCCTGAGGACGGACACGACCATATGCACGATCACGGAGATGGAGATGAGCATATCCTACCAGAGGAAGATATTCACACCTCACAGGATTCCACCTCTATTGCCCCAGAAGCTAACTAAGCTATTAATTTTTCCATCAAATTATAATTATTTTAGAAATCCCAGAATGAAACGAAAATTAAAATTTATTTTCCTTTATTTTGGGATTTTTTTATTTACCCTTTGGGGAGCTTTTCAGTTATTCTTCTGGATAGATACACAAGAGGAGAAGAAACAAGTAATCAAAGATACATATTTAGAAAGATTAAGCCCTTCCCAAGAGAAACTTTTACAAGAAGGAGATATTATTTTACGAAGAGGATACGGTTTTTTCAGTGATATCATAGCCCAAAGGCTAAATGATGATACATTTGATGTAACTCATTCAGGAATTCTCTATCGTAAGAATAACCAATGGTGGGTAATCCATTCTCTTTCCTCCGATGTAAGCCCTATAGATGGTATGCAGGAACAGCCTCTCGGAACTTTCCTAAAATATTCCACCCCTAAGAAAATTCTCATTGTACGGCCTAAGCACATAACACCTACAGAAGGAAAAGAAGTAGTAAAAAAAGCCCTTTATTATTTACACCAAAAGATTCCCTTTGATCATATAGGAACCATTGATGATCCTTCTGCTCTTTATTGTAGTGAGCTCATCTATCAGATATTGGATAACGATCTACATCTCATTTCCTTTCCCACTGAAAAAAAAGAAAGAAAAGATACTTTCTATACAATGAAAACCCTCTATGACCCTTCTTTTTTTGAAATCATTATAAATACCTATCCTGAAAAATAAAAAAGCTATCCAAAAGGATAGCTTTTGATTTTATTTGTATCTTTCTAATTCTATTTCTAAGTTTTTCAAGTCTGATTGAGCTTCTATAAGTTTTGACTTAGTTTTAAGTAGCTTAGTACGTAATTTGAGTTCTTTCTCTGCGCTAAGCTTACCGCTTGCTGATTCCGTTTGAATTTTTAGATTTTCCTTATCATAAGCAGCTTGAGCCTTATTTAATTTCATTTTAGCCTTAGCTATTTTATCT
>CAJPPS010000260.1 GCA_905372595.1 uncultured Capnocytophaga sp.
GGATATTCTTGTAATTCTTCAGAAAAATAGTGGAAAAAGCTTTTCTTGGAAGCAGATTGCTGAGAGACTCAAGGCTACTTCTACTGAGATGCGGAATGATTTGATTATTTCTTTGGCTAAATTAGTCAAACAATCTCATATCAGTGAAATTACTCAAGGTCAGTATCAGGCTTTAGAAGCTACTTATTACCATAGGGGAGTGGTGGATATGGCTTCCAATGGGAATGCTTATGTGATTTGTGAAGATTTGGAGCAAGATGTTTTTGTGCCTAATAACTTACTTAACAAAGCACTGCACGGTGATGTGGTAGAAGTATATGTATTTCCCCGCCGTAGGGAAAAGCTAGAAGGAGAGATTACCCAGATTATAGAACGAAAGCGAACTACCTTTGTAGGAATCGTTCAGATGCAGAAAAATTTCGCTTTTGTGATACCTACTGACCGTAGAATGTATACGGATATTTTCGTGCCAAAAAACGACTGTAATGGAGCTGAGGACGGAGATAAAGTTTTGGTACGAATTACTGAATGGACATCCCGTGCCAATTCTCCTTATGGGGTAGTAGAGAAAGTTCTTGGAAAACCTGGTGAACATCATACTGAAATACACGCTATTTTAGCTGAATATGGATTGCCTCACGAATTTCCAGCAGAGGTAGAGGCGTATGCTCAGAGCTTAGATACTTCTATCAAGGAGGAAGAGATTGCTAAGCGTAGAGATATGCGCGAGGTGCTTACTTTTACTATTGACCCACGTGATGCGAAGGATTTCGATGATGCACTTTCTTTCCAAGTGCTTGAGAATGGCAACTTTGAGATAGGGGTACACATAGCCGATGTTTCTCACTATGTACAGCCCAATACGATTTTGGACGACGAGGCTTACCAGCGTGCCACTTCGGTATATTTGGTAGATAGGGTAGTGCCTATGCTCCCTGAAGTGTTGTCTAACTTTGCTTGTTCATTGCGCCCTGAAGAGGAAAAATATACTTTCTCGGCTATCTTTGAACTCTCTCCGAAGGCAGAAATTCGTAATACTTGGCTGGGACGTACGGTGATTCGCTCCGATGCACGTTTTGCTTATGAGGAAGCACAGGCGGTGATTGAGGCTTTTGATACTCCTCATACAGAACCAACAGATTTTGTGATGCCTCAAGAGATTTCTATTTGTCCTGAAGGGAGCTATACTGTTTCTAAAGAGATAGTAGAGGCTATTCTTTCGCTGAATGCCTTGGCGCAAATTCTTCGTGAGAAGCGTATGCAATCAGGGGCTATTTCTTTTGATAAACTGGAAGTAAAATTCCTCTTAGATGAGAATAACAATCCTTTGGGAGTATATACTAAGGAGAGTAAGGAAGCTAACAAACTTATTGAGGAGTTTATGCTCTTGGCTAACCGAAAAGTAGCCGAGTATGCCTCTAAGCTGCAAAAAACATTTGTTTATCGTATTCACGATGTCCCCGATGAGGAAAAACTCCTACAGATGCAGGGGATCATCTCTCGCTTTGGTTACCGCCTGAACCTCAAGGATAAGAAGAATATTTCCCACTCTATCAATCACTTGTTGGAAGAAGTACACGGCAAGAAGGAACAGAATTTGGTAGATACTTTGGCGATCCGCTCTATGAGTAAGGCAGCGTATTCTACTCATAATATTGGACATTATGGTTTGGCTTTTGACGATTATACTCACTTTACTTCGCCTATTCGCCGCTATCCGGATGTGATGGTACATCGCTTGCTACAGCGATATTTAGATAAAGAAGCCTCCGCAAATGAGGCTGAGTACGAAGAGAAATGTAAGCATTCGTCTCAGATGGAGAACTTGGCTACTTCTGCTGAGAGGGACTCTATTAAGTATATGCAAATCAAGTATATGGAGGAGCATAAGGATCAGGAGTTCTTAGGAGTGATTTCAGGAGTTACTGAGTTTGGCATCTATGTGGAGATTATAGAAAATAAGTGTGAAGGGATGATACGTGCTCGTGATATCAAAGACGATTACTATGTATTCGACGAGAAAGCCTATGCACTGATAGGGGAGGTGAGTAAGAAGCGCTATACCTTGGGCGATGAGGTATGGATACGTGTAAAGAATACTGACCTTATCAAGCGGCACTTGGATTTTGAGTTAGTAAAATAATTTTCTATTCTTAGGAAATTGAAAGAGGCTATCCGAAAAGGACAGCCTCTTTTTGAGTACTTTATGGTTATTTTATTCTATGGAAATTGTATATTTAGGATCAATATTGGTACGCTCATCAAATACGAAATCTATATAACCAGCATCATCTTTTTTACCACTAATTTCTTGTTTGAGACGTCCTACCTCTTGCATTTGTTTGTCAAATGCTTTTACAGTTACGGTACCTGTAAAATCTTCTTCAAAGATGAAATATACAGAGATTTTGTTATCATTTCCAGACAAACTTTCTATTTTGTGTCCTCCCAGTTTGATTCCTTTTTTGCTAAGATCTTCAGAGAGTTTTATAAAGGAGTTTCCTGCTTTATCCAATCCTTCACCTACACCATCAGCAAACCCTCTGGTACTTCCTCCAAGAATTTCTCCTGCTTTGGTAGCTGTCTTATTAGCTACTTCTTCAGTAGTATTGGCAATAGTACTTCCCAGATTACACGCTGAAAGAATAAGCGCACTTACTGCTAAAATAACTTTTTTCATAATACTTCTTTTAAATTGGTGCAAATATACGAAAATTATTGATTAATAATTTAT
>CAJPPS010000261.1 GCA_905372595.1 uncultured Capnocytophaga sp.
ATTTTAACAATATAAAAATTGAAAAAAATAAAAAATTATTTTTCAAATACAATAAAAAATCTTACATTTGCACCAAATTTCATAATAGATGAGCGTTATTTATATGCTAATTTCTATTAGCACAATTGTGGTAGGGCTTTTTTTGTTCTTGTATTTGCGTGCCATCTACAAAGGACAATATGATGATGTTCAATCCCCTGCTATACGGATGCTCTTTGAAGATGAAATAGTAGAGGAAACCTCTGCTACAGATAACAACAACCACGAAAATTCTTCCAACCACAAAAATTTATAATGAGAACAAAAGATAAATTAAAACTTTCTAAAGAACATTTTTATGGAAATGGAACAATTTTATTACGACAACAAAATTGTTAGGAATTTCGTCTATGCAACTCTTTTTTGGGGTGTTATAGGGATGGGAGTGGGCCTTCTACTGGCTTACTTATTTTTGTTTCCTACCTTAACAGAAGGAATTTCTTGGCTGAGTTTTGGTCGTTTGCGACCTTTACACACGAATGCTGTGATTTTTGCTTTTGTAGGGAATGCAATTTTTGCAGGGAGTTACTATTCTATGCAACGCTTGCTTAAAGCACGTATGTATAGTGATTTTCTTAGCAAATTAAACTTCTGGGGATGGCAACTCATTATATTAGGAGCTGCTATTACTTTCCCAATGGGAATGAGTACCTCTAAGGAGTATGCAGAACTTGAGTGGCCTTTTGATATTGCAATTGCTATTGTATGGGTTGCTTGGGGTGCTAATATGATAGGGACACTTATCAAGAGAAGACAACGTCATATCTATGTGGCTATTTGGTTCTATCTGGCAACTTTTGTTGCGGTAGCTCTACTTCATATTTTCAATAATTTGGAGTTTCCTATCTCAATTACTTCTATGAAAAGTTACTCAGTGTATGCTGGAGTACAAGATGCATTGGTACAATGGTGGTATGGACATAATGCCGTAGCTTTCTTCTTAACAACACCTTTCTTAGGGTTAATGTACTATTTTATACCAAAGGCAGCAGAACGACCTGTATACTCATATAGATTATCAATTATCCATTTTTGGAGTTTAATATTTATTTATATGTGGGCAGGGCCACACCACCTTCTGTATACTGCACTTCCTGAATGGGCACAGAATCTTGGAGTGGTTTTCTCTGTAATGCTTGTTGCTCCTTCTTGGGGTGGTATGATTAATGGTCTATTGACATTACGAGGAGCGTGGGATAAGGTACGTACTGAGCCAGTACTAAAATTTATGGTAGTGGCTATTACAGGCTATGGAATGGCAACTTTTGAAGGACCTACCTTAGCTCTTAAGAATGTGAATGCAATTGCTCACTTTACAGATTGGATTATTGCACACGTACACGTGGGAGCACTTGCTTGGAATGGTTTCCTCACTTTTGGGATGATATATTATCTTGTTCCTAAAATGTGGAAAACCAACTTGTACTCTTTGCGCCTTGCCAATACTCATTTTTGGATAGGAACTCTAGGAATCGTTCTTTATACAATTCCTTTGTATATAGCAGGATTTGTGCAGGCTTCTATGTGGAAGCAGTTTACTCCAGACGGAAATTTGGTATATGACTTTCTTGATACAGTAAAAGCTATTATTCCAATGTATATTATGCGTGCTATAGGGGGAACATTATATATTAGCGGAGCAATCCTTGCTGTTATTAATGTAGTACAGACTATTCGTCAAGGACAAAAAGTAACTGACGAACTTGCTCAGGCGCCAGCTTTAGCTCCTATTAGCAAACGAAGAATAGCAGGAGAAACTCTTCATAATTGGCTTGAAAGAAAGCCTGTACAGATGACCATTTGGGCAACTATAGCTGTAGCTATTGGGGGAGCTGTACAAATCATTCCTACTCTTTTAGTGAAAGAAAACATTCCAACTATCTCAGAAGTAAAGCCTTATACTCCATTAGAATTAGAAGGTAGAGATATTTATATTCGAGAAGGTTGTGTAGGATGCCATACACAAATGATACGTCCTTTCCGAAGTGAGGTAGAACGTTATGGAGAATACTCTAAAGCAGGGGAGTTTGTATATGACCGTCCTTTCTTATGGGGAAGTAAGCGTACAGGACCTGATTTGCATCGATTAGGAGGTAAATATAATGATAACTGGCATCTTAATCATATGATTGATCCAAGAAAAACTTCGACAGGAAGTATAATGCCTTCTTATCCTTGGCTAATGCAGAATGAGCTTAATACAGATAGAACTGTTCAGAAGATGAGAACTTTAGCTAGCCTAGGAGTTCCTTATAATGAAGCGGATTTTCAATATGCTCAGAAAAATATTGAAATACAAGCTCGGGCTATAGCTAATAATCTTAATAATGATCCTAGGTTTGTTTCTAGCTATGAAAAATCGAAGAAAAATGCCGAAATTCGTGGTGAGAAATTCTTACCAATTGAAAAGCGTGAAATTATTGCAATGATAGCTTATTTGCAACGATTAGGAGTGGATATAAAAACAAACAAAGAAACTACTCAAAAATAATTAATTATTATGATGAAGTTCATAAAACACCATATGGAGACAATAAATGGAGTATCTATTTATCCTATTATTTCTTTTTATTTTTTCTCCTGCATCCTTGTAAGCTTCCCTTATTTCCCTGGCACCGCCTATCTTATTAACGAGCTTGGTAAGTGTTTCCTTAGAAACAAAATACTTCTCTGCAACCGCTGCTA
>CAJPPS010000262.1 GCA_905372595.1 uncultured Capnocytophaga sp.
CCGTGATGCGTTCGGTACGTGCCATTGAGCACTCCGATGTATGCCTGCTCTTAGTGGATGCTACTCGTGGTTTTGAGGGGCAAGATGCCAATATCTTCTGGCTAGCACAGCGCAATAAAAAAGGAATAGTAATTCTGGTTAACAAATGGGATTTGGTAGAAAAAGACACCCATACCACCAAGCACTTTGAGGAAGGGATTCGCAAGATTATCGCTCCCTTTACCGATGTGCCTATTATATTCATCTCTGCCCTTACCAAACAACGTATCTACAAGGCAATAGAGAAAGCCGTAGAGGTGTATAACAACCGCAGCCAGCACATCAAAACCTCCGTGCTCAATGAGTACATGCTCCCGATCATTGAGGCTACCCCACCACCAGCTACCAAAGGAAAGTACATCAAGATCAAGTACTGTATGCAGCTACCTACTGACCTGCCTCAGTTTGTCTTTTTTGCCAACCTTCCCCAATATATCAAGGATCCTTACCGCCGCTTTGTAGAGAACAAGCTCCGAGAGAAATTCAATTTTGAAGGCGTACCTTTGGATATTTTCTTTAGGGAAAAGTAAGGGGAGTTTTTGAATTTTAAGGTTTGAGGTTTGGGTAAAAAGTGAACAAGAAAAATAAAATGAGTAAGAAAACTTATTTTGCAATGATTGATGAAGCTATACAACAAGAGGGAAAAAAAGTAACTATTGAAGAACTTAGACAAAGATATTTAAAATGATAAAAGAGGAAATAGAGCTAGAAAAGGAAGAATATTCATTTGAAGAAACTAAAAAATTTCTTGATCACTTAGAGATTTTAAAAATCTCTAACAAAATAAAATAGGATAAAAAATATGAGAATTATTTTGTTCATCATTTTAGTCCTTGTATTTTATATCTTATCGATAGTAATGTACAAGAAATATCATGGCAAGAAATTACTATTCTATTATCTTGCATGCCTTTTAGGTGCATGCATAATGTATATGCTTAGTTTAGTTCTAGTTGCAAAGTATAGTACGGAAATGATGGATGTTTGCCATGATTTCTACAATTCTATACTTGTTATTATTATGACAGGGTTAATAATCATTATAATGGAAGCTCTTGTAAATTTCCTCATTACGTTTATGATGAGTTTCCATGTAAAATACAATGGTTTTGTTATGAATGATGAACGTATTCAAGTAATAGATAAGTTCAAATCCTTATTCATAAAATGGGGTAGAATCCTTTATCTAATAGGGTGTATAATTTTAATTACAGGATGTATGTTTAGTTAAAGGAGGTTCCTACTGTTTATTGTAAAACTCTCATTATAGAAACGATTTATAAAAGATATAAATAACAAAGAAATGTTTCCCATCCAACAATCTTATTCGAAAGAAGAACAGATTAAGCGTTATTGGAAATGTAACTACACTGCTGCAGAATCACAATTAGCGTATTGGATTCTGCTACCTAAGGACGTAAAACCTGTACAGATTGAAAAGCGACCTATAGAAGGACTTGACATTAATAATATCGGGCAATATGTTAGTGTTGACAAAACCTGTTCGATGTTAGAGGTCTCCGTATATTATGAACATTGTTGGTATGAAATGAACGCAGCAGATTGGCTTGCTAAAAAACTTAATCTGATGGGAGAAGATATTCTTCATTACAGAAAGATTAATGGAACTTCAACAGGAACCTATGCTGACATCCTCACGGCAAAGACAACAAATAAAGGTGAGAGTGTAATATCTCGCTTTTCTGTACTAAAAGACTATGATCCTGATTTTTCAGGAGCTAATTATTTTATGGCAAAAGCATCGTGCTTTGAAGAAGATTATCAAGAAAGGATGTTCGATATGCTCCAAATCACAAATAATTGGGATTTGATAAACAAGACGAATTGGAACATGGCAGAAAATTTACAACCCTTTAGTTTCAACTTCAAACAAAATAATTTCACATTTTATTTCCCAACATCATGGAAGATGTTCAAGGATAGCAATCATGATAATTTGTCCGCCCAATCTATTCGTTTTCTTCTTAAGCATGAAGACAAAGGAAAGAATATAGGTGTAGTCAATATATATTTGTATGCGAAGACAAGCAAAGAAAATTTTGAAAGCATCGCCTCGAACATAGAAACACGTTTAAAAAACATATCAGAATTTGAATGCAAAATACAAAAAAAGGTAGCTGATAATATTCTAAATCCAAAATTAGAAAAAGCATGGTACATTCAAGGAGATTTAGAATACCCTGAAAAACAATTCAGAGCTTTTCTCATGTCATATCTTATACAAAGTAATAGCGGCATCTGTTATATTGAATCAATTGGACCAAGACCCAGCTTAAATAATTATTATTGGGAAGCAAGCAAACGATGTATAGAGTTAATAGTCGAATCATTCAATAACTTAGATTTCTCCAAGGAATAGAATTTGTAAAAGGCTCCTATCCGAGATATTGATTGTAACAACTTCCTTTACTATCATATTTTATCAATTTGGAGTTTTTTATAATACCAGCTGTGTCTATTTCTTACAACTCCATCACCACCTGTGTTGGTAATGTACAAGTTTCGCAAGTCGTTTTTAGGTTATTATAAAGGTTGTAAATAATTAATAATCAATTGTTTGTAAAAAAGCCTCCCCCCCACCAGCTACCAAAGAAAAGTACATCAAGATCAAGTACTGTATGCAGCTACCTACTGACCTGCCTCAGTT
>CAJPPS010000263.1 GCA_905372595.1 uncultured Capnocytophaga sp.
ATGATGTAGTATACGAACAAGAAAATTATCCTTTTTTACCTCATAAATTATAAAAAAATGGCAGAAATAGTAAATATGCCGCGATTAAGCGACACAATGGAAGAAGGAGTCGTTGCAAAATGGCTCAAAAAAGTAGGTGATACTGTAAAAGAAGGTAATATTCTCGCTGAAATTGAAACAGATAAGGCAACTATGGAGTTTGAATCCTTCTATTCAGGAACTTTATTATACATTGGTCTAAAAGAAGGAGAAACAGCTCCCGTGGATACTCTTTTGGCTATTATTGGTAAGGAAGGTGAAGATATTTCAGCTCTTATAGGAGGTGGTTCAGCTCCTGCACCTGCTGCTACTCCAGCTCCTGCAGAGGCTTCTGCTCCAGTTCCAGCAAGTGCACCTATTGCTATGCCTGCAGAAGTTCAGATAGTAACTATGCCTCGCCTTAGTGATACTATGACCGAAGGAACTGTAGCTTCTTGGCTTAAAAAAGAAGGAGATGCTGTAAAAGAAGGAGATATCCTTGCTGAAATAGAAACTGATAAGGCAACTATGGAGTTTGAATCTTTCTATGCAGGAACTCTATTATACATTGGTATCAAACAAGGAGAATCAGCTCCTATTGATTCTCTTTTAGCTATCATAGGACCTGCAGGAACTGATGTAAATGCTGTACTTGCTGCTTCCAAAGGAGGTGCTCCTGCCTCTGCACCAGCTTCTACTACAACAGAGGCTCCTAAAGCCACTGAAGCTCCTACCAATACAGTAGCTTCTGCTACAGATGCTCGCGTTTTTGCTTCACCTTTAGCTAAAAAAATTGCTCAGGATAAAGGTATCGACCTTTCTCAAGTAAAAGGAACAGGAGAAAACGGACGTATTGTACGTAAGGATGTAGAAGGATTCACTCCATCTGCAAAACCAGCTACTTCAGCTCCTGCTGAAAAAACTTCTGCACCTGTGGCTTACGTTCCTGTTGGAGAAGAAGTTACAGAAGAAGTGAAAAACTCTCAAATGCGTAAGACCATTGCTAAACGCCTTTCTGAATCTAAATTTACCGCTCCTCACTACTACCTTACTATTGAAGTAGATATGGATAATGCAATGGAGTCCCGTACACAAATCAATAACTTGCCTGATACAAAAGTATCTTTCAACGATATGGTAGTGAAGGCTTGTGCTATGGCTCTAAGAAAACATCCTCAAGTGAATACTTCTTGGAAAGGAGATACAACAGTATATAACAAACACGTACACATAGGAGTAGCTGTTGCTATTGAAGATGGATTAGTTGTTCCTGTTCTTAAGTTTGCTGATAACCTTAGCTTATCACAAATTGGAGTTCTAGTAAAAGATTTGGCTGGAAAAGCACGTAACAAGAAGCTAACTCCAGCTGAGATGGATGGTAGTACTTTCACTGTTTCCAACTTAGGAATGTTTGGAGTTGAGCAATTTACTTCTATCATTAATCAGCCTAACTCTGCTATTCTTTCTGTAGGTGCTATTATAGAAAAACCTGTTGTTAAGAATGGACAAATTGTAGTAGGACATACAATGAAACTTTGCTTAGCTTGTGACCACAGAACTATTGATGGAGCTACTGGAGCTCAATTCTTACAAACGCTCAAAGCTTACATTGAAAATCCTGTAACTATGCTTGCTTAAGAATAAATTAATATTTATATTAAAAAAGAGGCATTATTAAATGCCTCTTTTTTTGGTATAAAATTTGTTTATCCCAGAAAATTATTGTAATATTGTATTTTTAAAGAGTTGTTTATTTATGTATGCTATTTGTCATTTGAGCATTGTTCCCCTGAGAGAATATGCCTCACACCAGAGTGAACAAATCTCTCAATTACTGTATGGAGAAGTATGTTTTATAATAAAGCAATCTAATGAATGGTACTATATCCGTACGGATTATGATAACTATGAAGGATGGGTAGAATACAATCAATTATGGCCTATAAGCGAAGGTATATATAATGAAATTAAGAAGTTAGTCCCTAGATATGCTTCTGATATGATTGATTATGTTCAAATTAGCGATAAAAAATACGACTTATTACCTATTTGTATAGGCGCTACAGTAAGTAATGCACCTTTTATAGGTCATTTGTTTGAAGGCGAGATTCAACATAGAGTTCTACGAAAAAATATTGTTGAAATAGCTTGTAAATACCTCAATGCTCCCTATCAATGGGGAGGAAAATCTCCTTTTGGGATTGATAGTTCTGGATTTACTCAAATGGTATATAAACTTATAGGAATAACGCTTCCTCGTGAAGTAACTCAGCAATGTGAGGCTATAAAGAAAAATATAGATTCTATAGAAAATGCTGAAATAGGTGATCTTCTCTTCTTCAGTGATGCTACTGATACTA
Source organism: uncultured Capnocytophaga sp. (assembly GCA_905372595.1). GTDB lineage: Bacteria > Bacteroidota > Bacteroidia > Flavobacteriales > Flavobacteriaceae > Capnocytophaga. The sequence continues at coordinate 2,379 of CAJPPS010000263.1, forward strand.
TTTTTCACACAGGAATTCTCATCCAGCAAGGACTCATTATTCATTCTTATGGGAAAGTTCGTATTGATAGGATAACACAAGAAGGAATTTTTGATGCAGATACAAATAATTTTACACATCAATTAGCTTGTATTCGCCGTATTCTTGATGATGATGAGAAAAAACTCTAATAAACTCCTAAATGACATTCAAATTACTTGCTGTTGGAAAAACAAGCCTATCTTCCTTAGAAAAATTAATAGATGATTACAAGAAAAGGATTAATTTCTATACTAAGTTTGATATAGAAATTATAGAAAATATCAAAAACACAAAAAATATATCTGAAG
>CAJPPS010000264.1 GCA_905372595.1 uncultured Capnocytophaga sp.
TATCTGTATATATGTTAGTTGTACTAAAGATGATTCTCCAGCGGAATCTCTAGCCAAGCCTTTTGTACTTACTCCTAAAGAGGTAAATATTCCTCTGAAGGAAACAGCCACACTTACAATTACTTCCGGTAATGGGCAATATAGGATTGTACAAACAGATGAAAGTAAGCAAATAGTTCAGCTTTCTTTAGCAAATCAAAATACGAATGTTCTAGTAGAGGCTCTCAAATCAGGAGCAACAACAGCTACTTTTATCGATCTGAAGAGCAAAGCAGAGATAACTCTTACAATTCAGGTGATAATTCCTCCTTCTTATTATGAACTTAGTGAGGACAAAAAAACACTTATTAAGTGGAAAAATACTCAAGAACAAAGTCTTGATTTCTCTTCTGATCCTGTTCTTAAGGAAATTACCACTATTGGAGAAGGAGCTTTTAAGGATAATGATGCACTGAAAGAAGTAATTCTACCTCAGAAAGTTACTTTTGTAGGTAAAGAGGCTTTTGCCTCAGTGTCTCAGCTGGAAACTATTAAACTTCCTAATACAGTGAGTGCTATAGGAGAAGGAGTTTTCTCAGGATGTACTGCACTAAAAGAAGTTGTTCTTCCTGAAAATGAATCTTTTACAAAAATTCCTAAAAAAGCATTTGAGGACTGTAAAAGCCTGAAAACGATTCAATTGCCAAACACTATAGATGAGATAGGCATTTTAGCTTTTGCCGATGCTGGTCTTACTCAAGTTACACTTCCTCAGAACTTAATTACCATTAGCCAGCAGGCATTTGTAGGAAATAAGGAGCTCAAAGAAATTACTATTCCTAAGAATGTAACTCTTATTAGCTTGGCTGCATTTCAGGAAACAGCCTTAACTACAGTTAAGGTAGAAGCAACTTTCCCTCCTACATTAAGCTTTGGAACAGACGCTAGTACGCACCAAGCTATAGAACCATTTCCTTCGGCTACTCTTCAAGAAATTATTGTTCCAGAAACCGTTACACAAACTTACCGAGACAAAGATGGCTGGCATAACTATGCAAGGCTTATCAATAAAAATAAGGCTTTCAAGCACTTGGAGATTACTCCTAAGGAAGTAACTCTTTTTGTAGATGAAGTAAAGCAATTAGAAATAGTTTCTGGGAATGATGATTATGATTTGCAAAGAGAAGAAGCTACTAAAGAAATAGCTTTTATAGGCATCACAGATAATCAAAAAATATTAGGTATAAGAGGAAAAAAAGCGGGAGCTTTCAAGGTAACTGTCATTGATAAGGTAACTCAAGAGAAAGTAGAACTCTCTATTACAGTACTTAATCCGTTTGTATTATCCCCTAGAATATTGAATATCAATGTTGGAGAAACGGCTACAGTTATTGTAGATGGTAATGGAGAGTACGAAATTCCTACCAATTCCTATGTATCTCTCACCTTGTCCAATGATAAGAAAAAACTTTTTGTAAAGGGAATAAAAGCAGGAGAAACACAAGTAGAGATTAAAGATAAAAAAGCCAATAGGACTTTAAATCTAACTATTAAGATAGCCGAAGTAGCTCCTTCTGTGAAAGAATTTAGCTTATCACAACAACAACTTACTCTTAAGGTAGGAGAGGAAAAAACAATTGCTATTCAAGGTAATGACACATATGAATTAGGAACAAGCCAGACCTCTCAACTGACGCTTTCCTCTGATAAGAAATCACTTACAATTAAAGCAATCAAATCAGGAGAAGAACGTATAACTATCAAGGATACAAAAGCTAATAAAGTAATTTCTATCCAAATAACTGTTTTCAAAAAATTAAAACTTACACCTACAAGTATTTCTTTAAAGGAAGGAGAAACCAAATCAGTTACCATAGAAGGGAATGGAGATTATGTTGTGATTAATGGACAATATGCCAGCGGGAGCCTTTCTGAGAACAAAGAAACAGTTCAGATTCACGGAAAGGCGGTAGGGAATGGGAAAGTACTTGTTAAGGATAATAAGAGCAAAGAAGAGGTATTTGTAGAAGTAACAGTAACAGAAAAAATTAAGGAATTTTCTCTTTCTCCTACAATGTTAAATCTTACAGTGGAAGAAACAGCTATTGTGATTATAGAAGGAAACGGAGAATATGAAATTCCTACCAATTCCTATGTATCTCTTACTTTGTCCAATGACAAAAAGAAGCTTTCTGTAAAGGGAATAAAAGCAGGGGAAACCCAAGTAGAGATTAAAGATAAAAAAGCCAACAAGTCCTTGACTCTTACAGTAAAAGTAGTTCAAGTAGCTCCTCCTATGAAAGAATTTAGCCTATCACAACAGCAACTTACTCTTAAGGTAGGAGAGGAGAGAACCATTGCTATTCAGGGTAATGACATCTACGAGCTAGGAACTAGCCAAATGGCACAATGTACTCTATCTTCAGATAAGAAAACACTTACTGTAAAGGCTATAAAAGCAGGAGAGGAGACTTTGAAAATAAAAGATGTAACAGCTAATAAGGAACTTACAGTACAATTGGTTGTTCTCAAGAAGCTGAAAGTAACCCCTACAAGTGTATCTCTTAAAGTTGGAGAATCCCAATCAGTTGCAATAGAAGGGAATGGGCAATATGTGGTAATTAATGGGCAATATGCAGATGGAAATCTATCAGAAGACAAGCAAAACTTACAAATCAAAGGGAAAAAAGCAGGTAAGGGAAAGATAATCCTAAAAGATAATATCTG
>CAJPPS010000265.1 GCA_905372595.1 uncultured Capnocytophaga sp.
TTTAATTTCTAAATTGTTAGGGCAAAGGTAAACATTTTTTCTTAATAAAAATCTATAGAGGAGCTCCTTATCCTATTTTTAAGCACGAAATGTAAGAATTTGTGCCTGAACAGTTATTCTTATTAAAATTTTAACTTTTAATCTTTAGTATTCATTATAACTAGTGATTACTGATAAATACCTATACAAAAGAAGAGGCTCCCCAGTAAGGAGAGCCTCCAGTTGTTTTAACCTATATAAATTAGTAGTGAAAAATATGTTAGTAATGGAAATGTTCACTCTCACCCATCAGTGGATGACGCTCTTCTACCAATGGTGCTTTGGTAAGTGTATGGAACACTATATAGGTAAAGAGCCCAAAGAAGAACAATACGCTTCCTATTTCGCCTGCGCCTATACTCCATTGATCTCCTACTGTAGCAGGCATAATCATATTATAGAAATCTAAATAATGTCCCATAAGAATGATTACAGCCATTGTTCCTACTACCCAAGGCTTACGTTTGATGTCTGAATCTACTAGGATAAGTAGAGGCAATAGGAAGTTAATAGCTAACATTCCTAAAATTACAGGCTCAAAATCATTCAACCTAGTGATAAAGTAGGTTATTTCCTCTGGGATATTAGAATACCAATAAAGTAGGTATTGTGAGAACCAAAGATAAGTCCAGAAGATAGAGAAACCAAAGAGATATTTTGCCAAATCATGTAAATGGCTATCATTTACTTCTTTTAGATATCCTTGTGATTTAAGGCTTACTGTTACCAAAATAATAGCTGCTACAGAAGCTGTAATAAAGCTACCAAATACATACCATCCAAAGAGAGTACTAAACCAGTGAGGATCTACACTCATTATCCAGTCCCAAGACATCATTGATTCGGTAACTAGGAAGAATACCAAAAAGCCTGCTGACCACTTAAATGCCTTTACAAAAGGACGATTATCAGTAGCTATATCCTGTGCTTTAGAGAACTTGCGTACTAGCTGACGATAGCCTATCCATCCTAGCAAATAGACAGCTGCACGCCCTAAGAAGAAAGGTACATTTAGGTAACCTGTCTTTCCTTGGATAACTGTATCGTGGGCTACCACTTCTGGATCCATCCAGATAAACAAATGGTTCCAATGCAAGCCACTAGCTACTAGCAACAAGAAAAAGATAGCTCCTCCTATAGGTAAGTAACCTGTAATCCCTTCCATTACTCTAAAAAGAATTGGGGACCAGCCTGCCTGAGCTGCACGATTGATAGCATAAAATGCCAATACCCCTAAGCTAATAAGCAAGAAGAACAAAGCCGCTACGTAGAGGGCTGCCCAAGGCTTATTCTGTAATAGGTGTAACACGTGATGAGCGTGCTCCACATCGTGACCAGCGTGTTCCCCTAAGGCTTCTACACTACTAGGAGTAGAGAGGAAACTATAGCCTATTCCTAAAAGTCCCACTACCATACTGAGGATGGCGACTAATTTGATTTTTTTTGAAAACAAATACATAATTTCTTATTTCTGAGTGGGTTATTTATTCAAGAGTTTATTTCTAAGTTGTTCTACATAGAGGGCTACTTGCCAACGTTCGTCCTGTGTAAGCTGTGAAGCATAGGAACCCATTGAGTTACGTCCGTGATAGATCACATAGTAGATGCTTCCCTGAGTAAGATCTAGGTTCTTATAATTGGGCACTCCTAAGAACTTATCTCTCTGTACAAGAATCCCTTGTCCATCTCCCTCTGAACCGTGGCACACCATACAATAGATGTTAAAGAGAGCTGCTCCTGCCTTTATATTTTTTTCTAAAGAAAGGCTATCAGCTTTCAAAGGATTTAGAAGGTTAGCCTTAGCATTTTCATATCCTTCATTGGTATTGGGGTATAGAAAAGGCATCCAACCTCTCTTGATGGTATTTTCAGGAGGAAGTTGTGCTTCCATTCCACCTTTAAGGGCTTGATTTCCTTCAGGTGCCTCCTGATAGGTCTCATAGCCTACAGGAAAGTACATATCGGTATCTGCCATATATTGGTAGTTCGGCCTATCCTTACGAAAGCAAGAAGTCAGCATAATTCCTACTGCCAAAAGGGCAATTATATATCTTTTTCTCATATCTGTATTGCTTTTTTGTCGGCTATTTTCACTTCTACAGCCCCTGTTATTTCCAAGAGCTTTACAAGATCCTGATCATTCCCTGTTGAAGCTATTTCCATTAGGAAGTGGTCATCAGTGGTACGTGGATCTGGATTCTCTGCTTTTTTATAAGGATAGAGCTTACTACGCATATAGAAGCTGATGACCATTAAGTGTGCAGCAAAGAAAATTGTCATCTCGAACATTACAGGAATAAAAGCCGGTAAATTATCGATATAGCTGAAATTAGGTTTTCCTCCTATATTACGAGGCCAATCCTCTATCATTATATAATTCATCATCAGGATAGCTACTGTAAGTCCTATACAGCCATATACAAATGAAGCTATCGCAAGACGGGTATGCTTAAGCCCCATCGCTTTATCTAACCCGTGAACAGGAAAGGGCGTATATATCTCTTCTATCTGAAGATTTGCTTGGCGCACTTTCTTGACAGCATCCATCAGGATGTCATCATCATTATAGATTGCTTGTACTACTTTCTTACTCATCATTAATGGGAATTATGTGGGTTAGCATCTCTTAATTTTTTATATTTCTCCCCTGAAGTCTTCAGGAT
>CAJPPS010000266.1 GCA_905372595.1 uncultured Capnocytophaga sp.
ATAATTTATGATGTGAGAAAAGAGGTATAAAGTTAATTAATAAAATAATACTTAAAGTAGATACTAGACCAAAAAATAATTTAGCAATAAATACGGAAGATACTATTTTTGATAATTCAGAGGGATTATCTCTACTAACAGATACCTCTCTTGTAGCAGAGACATCAAAGCCAAAATTTATTAGTAAAGAAGCATATGAAATGATAACTTGTGCAAAGATAATTTCTCCCCAAATTTCTTTACCTATAATCCTTATTAAATAAGGATAGGTAATAAGTGGGATAAAAAGTGTAAATAATTGAAGTGCAGATAAATAACCAAAGTTTTTTATCTGTATCATATTATTTAGGACTATTCTCTTTAATTTGGGAATCATTTATAGTATTCTTTATACCAACTTACAAACTTCTTTATACCTTCTTCTATGCTTGTAGAAGGTTTATAGTTATAGTCATTCATTAATTCACTTACATCAGCCCAAGTACGTTGTACATCTCCCATTTGCATAGGGTACATATCTTTCCTGGCTTCTTTACCCATATATTTTTCAATGGTAGCTATGAAGTCCATTAACTTTACAGAATTATTATTCCCTATATTATATATTTTGTAGGCAGGTCTAAAATTTGTAATAGGTTTCTCTATGATAGTTACTACTCCTGCTACTATATCATCAATATAAGTAAAGTCGCGTTCCATATCACCATTGTTAAACACTTTAATAGGTTCACTTTGTGCAATAGCGTTAGCAAACAAGATAGGCGACATATCAGGGCGACCCCAAGGTCCATAAACAGTAAAAAATCGTAGTCCTGTTGTAGCAAACTTATAAAGATGAGTATAAGTATATGCCATTAACTCATTACTTTTTTTAGTAGCCGCATATAGGCTTACTGGAGTATCAACCTTATCTAATTCCGAAAAAGGTATTTTAGCATTCATCCCATACACGCTTGAACTACTCGCGTAAACTAAATGTTTTACTGAAAAATGACGACAACATTCTAATATATTTGCAAACCCCACTACATTCGATTGTATATAAGTATCAGGACTTTCAATAGAGTATCTCACTCCCGCCTGGGCTGCTAAATTACATACAACTTCAAACTTTTCTTTATCAAACAAAGACTCTAATTGTTGTTTGTCTATAATATCCAATTTAACAAAATGAAAAAGAGAATATAGATCACTATTAACAAGTGCATTGTCAATACATTTTTCTTTTTCAATACCTAAAAAAGCTAATCGGCCGTATTTTAAATTTACATCATAGTAATTGTTGAGATTATCAATCCCAACAACTTGATGCCCTCTGTCTAATAACACCTTACAAACAAAGGCACCGATAAATCCTGCTGCTCCTGTTACTAATATTTTCACTTGTTAATATACTAAATTCTCTATAAACTCCTTTATATGTCTACTCGCTTTCCAACCCAAAGCTTCTGTTTTTTGGGTGATCACCTCAGCTGTCATGCGGTTTCCTTTACGCTCAGGAAGCATTTGTATCTCTCCTCCAAATAGTCTAGCAATCTCCAAAACAGTGTAAGTTTCGGGACTACCAATACCATAACCATCTCCTTTACCTTTTTGTCCTACTAACAGCAATCCATCGACAATATCGTCTATATGGGTAAAATTGCGCTGTTGGGTACCAGGACTCACTACAGTTAGCGGTTCGCCTTTCTTCATTTTTTCAGTAAAGAGGGCTATAAGGGTAGCATATTTACCACTATGTATCTCTCGCTTACCATAAACATTATAGAAATAGACAATAGCATATTTGAGACCATACCATTTGTCATAATTGATAATCAGTTCTGTATTGGATGACTTACTCCAAGCATAAGGGCTTTGGTCTTTGCCTAAACCTCCATCACCAAACTTAGTACTACTGCCCGCATATACCAACTTACTTTTATGTTTGCGACAGAATTCCAATACTTTTAAGGTACCTATCTTATTGAACAGTAATACTTTATCTATATCCTCAAAACTTTGCTCTACACGCGAGTACTCTCCTAAGTGATAGACAAGGTCTGGAGTAAAATCAATCAGTTCAAAGATATGTTCTGTACTCCCTTCTATATAAGTAACATTTGGTATATGATTTTCTCGGTTTCCTGTAAAGTAGTTGTCTAATGAATAGACTTCATTATTAGAGTCTTTAGCTAAAGCCTCACAAAGATTCGAACCTACAAAGCCAGCTCCTCCTGTTACTAATATCTTCATATCTTAGACTCCTATTTGTATATACTCAAATCCTTTACTAGGCAAATCAAAAACATTGTATTGATTACGTCCATCAAAAATTACTTTTTCTTTTAGTTGTTTAGCGATTTCTTCAAAATCGGGGACGCGAAACTCTTTCCACTCAGTAAGCAAAAGTAACGCATCAGCTCCTTTTAGGGCTTCGTATTTGCTGTCTAAATAAGTAACTTCTACATCTTTTAAATAACATACTTTTGCCTCGTGTACTGCTTTGGGGTCATAGGCTTGTACTTTGGCACCCCGTTTCACCAATTCTTTAATGACATAAATTGCAGGTGCTTCACGCATATCATCAGTTTCAGGCTTGAACGAGAGCCCCCATACAGCAAAGGTTTTGTCGCTGAGGTCTTCCCCATATTTGGCAACCACTTTTTGGGCAATCACATATTTTTGTCGGTTGTTTACCTTATCGACGGACTCAA
>CAJPPS010000267.1 GCA_905372595.1 uncultured Capnocytophaga sp.
GTCCCCTTAGTAACCTCCTTGCCCTGATATTCGGCAATAGGAGCATCGGCTTTTTGCTTCTGCTCAATGACATTTTTTGCTTGCTCGAAAGTTACCGAAAAGACATCCAACGACTTATCCAAAGAAATAAAAGCATCACCAAAGCGGATATAAGGACCAAAGCGCCCAATATTGGATTCTACTTCCTTGCCTTGGAACACGCCCAACTTGCGAGGAAGTTCAAAGAGCTTCATAGCCTCCTCAAAGGTAATTGTGTCAATAGATTGGTTGGGGAGTAGGCTAGCAAATCGGGGCTTTTCTTCGTCCTCCACAGAGCCTATTTGTACCATTGCACCATAGCGCCCCAAGCGGACACTTACGGGCTTGCCTGTGGCAGGGTCGGTGCCCAGAATACGCTCTCCTGTTTCTCTTTCAGCATTCTGTTCTACGTCAGTAACTGTAGGGTGAAAGGCTTCATAGAAACGTCCTACCATCTTTGACCAATCTTCTTTTCCTGAAGCTATATCATCAAATTCTTCTTCTACCTTAGCTGTAAAGTGGTAATCAACAATGCTATCAAAATGATTAATCAAAAAGTCATTTACAATCATTCCTATATCGGTAGGAATGAGTTTGCCCTTATCAGCTCCTACATTCTCAGAGAGTTTCTTTTCTTTGATTTCTCCTTTTGCCAAAGTGAGCTGGGAGTAAGAACGAGTTTCACCTTGCAAATTACTACGTTCTACATAACCTCTATTCTGTATAGTGGAGATAGTAGTCGCATAAGTAGAGGGGCGACCAATACCTAATTCCTCTAGCTTTTTCACCAAAGAGGCTTCCGTATAGCGCAACGGAGGTCGAGAGAAACGCTCTGTAGCAATAATATTCTTATTCTCAAGAACTTCCCCTACTTTCATAGCAGGTAGCATTCCTTCATCATCTTCATCTTCCTCATCTCTACCTTCAAGATATACCTTAAGAAATCCATCGAAAGTAATTACTTCACCACTGGCTACAAAAGGTTCTGAGTGTGTATTGGCATTGATTTTTACTTGGGTACGCTCCAGCTGAGCATCACTCATTTGGGAGGCAATCGTTCTCCTCCAGATGAGTTCGTACAAGCGTACTTGGTCATTTTCGGCTTTTATGGTATGAGCTGAAATATCGGTAGGGCGAATAGCCTCGTGAGCTTCTTGGGCTCCCTTAGAATGTGAAGTATATTGGCGAGTCTTGCTATAGGGTGCTCCGTATGATTTTTCTATCTCTTGCTTGGCTGCCATAAGTGCTTCCTGAGAGAGATTGACACTATCGGTACGCATATAAGTGATAAGCCCTGACTCATACAGACGCTGGGCTAACTGCATTGTTTTAGAAACTGAAAAATGTAACTTGCGAGAAGCTTCCTGCTGAAGTGTAGAAGTGGTAAAAGGAGGAGCTGGAGATTTCTTAGCAGGCTTGGTTTCTAGGTTAGTAACCGAAAAAGTAGCTCCTAAATTATTTTGTAAGAAGGCTTTGGCTTCTTCTTGTGTGGCGAAAGATTTATTAACGCGTGCTTTGATGATTTTTCCTTCCTTATTGAGGAATTCAGCGGTAATTTTGTAGGAGGCTTCCGTGTGGAATTCCTGTATTTCGCGCTCCCTTTCTACAATAAGTCGCACCGATACAGACTGTACACGTCCTGCCGAAAGTCCTTTGCGTATCTTCTTCCACAGTACAGGAGAAAGCTCATACCCTACTAAGCGGTCTAGCACACGGCGTGCCTGCTGTGCATTAACCAGATTATAATCAATCCCACGAGGATGCTTAATGGCGTGTTCTATAGCGGATTTAGTAATAGAGTTAAAGACAATACGTTTGGTCTTCTCCTTGGATAACTTTAGTTCTTCTGCTAGGTGCCAGGCGATAGCTTCTCCCTCACGGTCTTCATCGGAAGCTAGCCAAACCATCTCTACTTTTTTAACTTCTTCCTTGAGGGTTTTTACGAGGTTTTTCTTATCTGCAGATACCTGATATTGAGGTTTGAATCCGTTCAGAACATCTACCCCTAATTCCCTATCAGGGAGGTCAGCAATATGCCCATAGCTGGACATTACCTTGTAATCACTACCGAGAAATTTTTCAATCGTTTTTGCCTTAGCAGGAGACTCTACAATTACTAAATTTTTTGCCATTATTCTTAGTTGTTATCATTGGTTTGTTGTCCCATCAGCATTAAGTATGCTTTGAGGAAATCATCTAATTCTCCATTCATTACAGCATCTACATTGGTAGTTTCGTAGGCTGTACGAACATCCTTAACGAGCTTATAAGGGTGCATCACATAGTTACGGATTTGGCTCCCCCACTCTATTTTCATTTTGTTAGCTTCAATTTCATCACGCTTTGCCTGACGTTTTTTCAGCTCTATTTCATAAAGCTGTGATTTGAGCAGTTGCAAAGCCTTATTTTTATTATCCAGCTGACTACGAGTTTCAGAATTTTCAATAATAATTCCTGTAGGATGGTGCCTTAGGCGTACTGCTGTTTCTACTTTATTGACATTCTGCCCACCAGCCCCACTAGAACGCATCGTTTCAAAAGAAATATCTGCTGGATTTATCTCTATTTCTATGGTATCATCGGCTAAGGGATACACATATACTGAGGCAAAGGAAGTATGTCGCTTGGCATTACTATCAAAGGGAGAAATTCGCACCAACCGATGTACTCCATTC
>CAJPPS010000268.1 GCA_905372595.1 uncultured Capnocytophaga sp.
GTTGAATACCAGGTTAATAACACCTCCCAAAATACTGATGTACATACTCCAAGAGGTGTTCTGAAAGCCTCTAAAGATACTATGTATGGTAAGGGTGAGCAGCGTAAAAGGAAATCCCCATACGCGAATGTGAAAATAATCCAAACAATAGTCTAAAAATGTCCCCTCTGCATCATAAAAACGTTCTAAAATAAATTCACTACAGGCAAAGGAAAAAATAGAAGAAAATAAGGAGATACTCAGGCTTAAAAGAAGGATTTGAGCCACCAAACCTTTGACCTGTGACAGCCGTCCTTGTCCGTAGGCATAAGCCACCTGAGTGGTGATCGCCCTACTGGACTGAATGAAAATCCATAATAGCGCCGAAAGAAAGGAGGTAACGACCCCTACCGCTCCCAGTACCTCCTTGGTATTAAGGGCGATATGCCCTGCCATTACCGTATCGGTAAGGGAGATAACAGGTTCTATCACCCCCGAGACGATAGCAGGAAGTGCTAAGCGATTGATTTCTTGGGTAGTTATTCGTTTCAAAAAATAGGACTTTTCGGTTTATTGTGATAAGACACCGCAAATTTACATCATTTTCTAGAACATACCAAAAAATAGTGGTAATTTCTTAATAAGTAAAGTTTATTTTTTCGTTTTTTAAATAAAAGCTGTGTTAGTATAGATAATTATCCTTGGCCTTAAAAAAGCAAATAAGAAAGCGTCTCTTGCCTTATCTATTCCGTATTCTAAATATGATGGACTATAAAAAAGCCCCTCAAAAGCGAGAGTTTTTAAAATATTTTTCGTATTTTTGCGCAAGCAATAAAACAAACAGAATGACTATCACTGTAACACAATTATACCAGCTATTAAGTAAGAAGCTCAACCAAGAAACCGCTGAAGCACTTACTTCTTATATAGCTACTTCTGTAACTGAAAATGTAAAAAGAGAAGTAGATACTAAGGCTGCTACATTCGTTAATAAAGAAGATATAGCACGCTATAAATCCGAGGTTAAGGACGATTTATACCTCATACGAAAAGACATGTTTCTGATGAAAGAAGATCTTAGAAAAGAAATATATCAAGTCAAATTTGACCTTATCAAATGGCTTGTAAGTCTCTTTGTTACCCTTGCCCTTATGATCATCGGTTTGTATCTAAAATGATAGGAGTTCTTTGTAACAAAATCCTTCCACAAGGTCAGCAAGCACCCTCCATTGGTATAACTTATAGTCAAACAGAAATGGTTTGCGAAAAATTAGCGTGGGCAGGTGTAGGGGCTAATGGCAATTAGCCCTTAAAAAAGCAAATAAGAATGAGTTACTTATTCTATTTATTTGCAATCTAAATTTGGCTATAATACAAAAAGAGCTGTCTTTTGGACAGCTCTTTTTGTATATCACTCCTCACTTTCTTTCATGGTGTGGTACACGTTTTGGACGTCGTCGTCTTCTTCTATTTTTTCAAGGAGTTTCTCTACATCGGCTTGCTCTTCTGGGCTGAGATCCTTAGTTACTTGTGGAATACGCTCAAAACCAGAGGATAAGATCTCTATATGGCGGCTTTCCAATTCCTTCTGAATGCCTCCAAAACTCTCAAAAGGCGCATAGATAAGAATCCCATCTTCATCTACAAAGACTTCTTCAGCTCCGAAATCTATCATCTCTAATTCTAGCTCCTCTGGGTCTATCCCCTCAGCATTGATACGGAAGTTACAAGTGTGGTCAAACATAAATTCCACCGAACCTGAAGTGCCCAGTGTACCATTGCATTTGTTAAAATAGCTACGAATATTGGCTACTGTACGATTGTTATTGTCCGTAGCAGTTTCTATCAAAATCGCAATTCCATGGGGCGCATAGCCTTCAAAAAGGATTTCCTTATAGTTGGCTGTATCCTTTTCAGTAGCGCGTTTGATAGCACGTTCTACGTTTTCCTTTGGCATGTTGGCCGCCTTTGCATTCTGCATAATAGCACGTAGGCGGGCATTAGTCTCAGGGTGAGGACCACCCTCCTTAACTGCCATTACAATATCCTTTCCTATACGGGTAAATGTTTTTGCCATTGCAGCCCAACGCTTGAATTTGCGGGCTTTTCTAAATTCAAATGCTCTTCCCATTTGCTTCTAAATTGTTTTGTTAAAAATGTGTGCAAATATACAGCTTTTCCTTGAAAAATTTTATCTATGTGGCTAAAAAATATTCTGTAAAGCAACAAGGTGTATATTTAACTTTTTATTCTTGACTTTTTTGCGTATTTTTGCCCTCTTAGAAAAGTATTACTTTCAACCGATGATTTACAACGACGAACCCTCACATAATAAAATAGCGTATAACTACGGAAGTGTAAAGCTATCCGTCTATGACTGGCTTTCCGATATTCCTCTGCCTGTGGGTCAGCAGGCTTTTGACTGCGTGGAAGTACGCTTTAAGAACAGCCGTAAGGAGTTTTTCCGCAATGTTCATAGGCTCCCTTTGCAAATAGGGGATATGGTAGCTACCGAAACTATTTCAGGGCACGACATAGGTACCGTTTCTCTTACAGGGGAGCTAGTACGTATCCAGATGAAAAAGAAAAAGGTAGATGACCAGTCACCCACCCTACCCAAAATCTACCGCAAGGCAACAGAGCGTGATATAGAGATTTGGAAAGAACATCGGGCTAAGGAGGAGGCACTACAAAAGCGCTCACGTGAGCTGG
>CAJPPS010000269.1 GCA_905372595.1 uncultured Capnocytophaga sp.
AAAAAGAAGAGCAATGAAGCAATATGAACAAGTAATCAAAGTTATGGAAGAAAATGGTGGTTGGGCAACCCTTGGCTTTCTCTATCATAAGGTAAATACATCCCTTTGGAAAACCAAAACACCCTTTGCCACTATAAGGAGAATTGTTCAGGACGAGCGTTTTTTCTTCAAAATAAAAGTAGGATTATGGGCGCTAAAAAGCCATAAAGAACTGCTTTTAGAAAAATTCGAATTGAACATCTCCAAGGAGAAAGAACAAGATTTTTCCCATTCCTATTTTCAAGGATTGCTTGTAGAGATTGGAAATATCAGAGGATATAACACCTATATCCCCCCACAGGATAAGAATAAATTATTCCTTGACAGAAAATTGGGTCATATAGCTTCTCTAAATCAGATATTAGATTTTACCTATCCTCAAGTAATCAAAAGAGCCAAAACTATAGATGTAATTTGGTTCAATCAACGGAATTTCCCTTATGCCTTTTTTGAGGTAGAACATACTACAGATATACAAAATTCACTCCTAAAATTCAATGATTTACAAGATTTTTACAGTAAGTTCTACATCCTTAGTGCAATAGAAAGAAAACGAGAGTTCGAACAAAAAATAACCTATACTTCTTTTAAGGATATAAGAGATAGAGTCTCTTTTATTGATTATGAGTTTGTAGTGAACCTACATACCAAGAGTTTTGAGCTGCTAAAAATAGGACAATTATAAAAAACTTAAACAATAATATAAATGGAACCGATAGATTTTAACAAACCCATTACTGAATACGGAGAAGACAATATACAAACCCTTGAGTGGCAGGAGCATGTACGTATGCGCCCAGGTATGTATATAGGCAAACTCGGCGATGGCTCCTCGGCTGACGATGGAATCTATATCCTACTAAAAGAGGTGATTGATAACTCCATTGATGAATTTGTCATGGGGGCAGGCAAACAGATAGAGGTACGTATAGAGGACAATAAAGTTTCTGTACGTGATTTCGGGCGTGGGATCCCCTTAGGAAAGGTGGTAGATGTAGTCTCTAAGATGAATACAGGAGGAAAATATGATTCTCGTGCCTTCAAAAAATCGGTAGGGCTTAATGGAGTAGGTACCAAAGCTGTCAATGCCCTTTCATCCTACTTCTATGTGGCTTCTGTGCGTGATGGACAGAAGAAAAGTGCGTCCTTCTCCTTAGGAGTCCTACAGAAAGAATCCCCCTTGGAAGCCTCTAATGAGAAACGAGGTACCTTGGTAGAGTTTGTCCCTGATGGAACTATCTTTAAGAACTACAAATTCCGTTCGGAATATGTGGTAAGAATGCTTAGAAACTATACCTACCTCAACCCAGGACTTACTATTGTATATAATGGAGAAAAATTTTTCTCTGAGAATGGGTTAAAAGACTTACTTATAGAAGACAATAATGAAGAAGATTTTGCCTATCCCATCATCCATTTAAGAGGAGATGATATAGAAATAGCCCTTACCCACAGCCAAAGCCAATATAGTGAACAGTATTACTCTTTTGTCAATGGACAAAATACCACCCAAGGAGGAACACACCTCAATGCCTATCGTGAAGCTATAGTAAACACCTTGCGTAACTATTATAACAAACCTTATGATGCTTCTGATATTCGTAAATCGATCATTGGAGCAATCTCTATTAAAGTAATGGAACCCGTTTTCGAGAGTCAAACTAAGACAAAACTCGGTTCTACTGAAATGGGAGAAGGTCTGCCTACTGTACGGACTTATATTACAAATTTTGTGCAAAAACACTTAGATGATTATCTGCACAAACAGCCTGAGATTGCTGAAGAAATACAGAAAAAAATCCTCCAAGCTGAACGTGAGCGTAAGGAGCTATCTGGTATTCGTAAGCTTGCACGTGATCGTGCTAAGAAAGTAAGCCTACATAACAAAAAACTACGAGATTGCCGTATTCATCTCACTGATAGTAAACACGAAAAAGCGCTTGAAAGCACCTTATTTATCACAGAAGGAAACTCTGCATCAGGATCTATAACGACTTCACGTGATGCCAATACCCAAGCGGTATTTTCTCTAAGAGGAAAGCCCCTAAACTCCTTTGGAAAAACCAAAAAGATTGTCTATGAGAATGAGGAGTTCAACCTCCTACAAGCCGCCTTGGACATAGAAGATTCGATAGAGAACTTACGATATAATAATATTGTCCTTGCCACTGATGCCGATGTGGATGGAATGCACATTCGCCTGTTACTCATTACCTTTTTCCTACAATTCTTCCCCGAGCTAATTAAGGAAGGACACGTATATATCCTACAGACGCCTTTATTCCGTGTTCGTAATAGTAAGGAAACTATCTATTGCTATACTGAGGAAGAACGTATTGCAGCCATAGAAAAATTAAGGAACCCAGAGATCACCCGATTCAAAGGGTTGGGAGAGATCTCTCCTGATGAGTTCAAGCACTTTATTGGTCAGGATATGCGCCTTGACCCTGTGATGATGGATAAGGCTATGAATATAGAGAAGTTATTAGATTTTTATATGGGAAATAACACCCCAGATCGTCAGGATTTTATAATTAAAAACCTTAAATATGAAGTTTAAATAAGTTTGAATACTTCTAGAAATATTGTACATTAAAGTAATGGAAAATAAATATAATAGGAATTTTAAATAAGCCTATTA
>CAJPPS010000270.1 GCA_905372595.1 uncultured Capnocytophaga sp.
ATTAGTAACTTTGCCAAGATGAATTCATTTATTGTATCTGCACGTAAATATCGCCCACAGACTTTTGTAGATGTAGTAGGGCAGAAAGCTATCACTGATACGCTGGAGAATGCTATTGCTAATGATCATTTAGCACAAGCTTTGTTATTTACAGGTCCTCGTGGAGTAGGGAAGACTACCTGTGCTCGTATTTTGGCTAGAAAAATTAATGAAAAGACTACTCCAGATTCTCAGGATAATGATTTTTCTTTCAATATTTTTGAGCTTGATGCGGCTTCTAATAATAGCGTAGAGGGGATTCGTTCTTTGATAGAACAAGTTCGGATTCCTCCACAAGTAGGAAAATATAAGGTATATATTATAGATGAGGTACATATGCTCTCTAGTAGTGCGTTTAATGCCTTTCTTAAAACCTTAGAGGAGCCACCTGCACACGCCATATTTATCCTTGCTACTACTGAGAAACATAAGATAATTCCTACAATCCTTTCAAGGTGTCAGATATTTGATTTTAAGAGGATTACAGTGAGTGATGCTAGAGAATACTTGAAATATATAGCCAAGGAGCAAGGGTTACAAGCAGAAGATGAAGCCCTACAAATCATAGCTCAAAAAGCAGATGGAGCAATGCGAGATGCCCTTTCTATCTTTGATAGAGTAGTGAGCTTCTGTGGAGAACATATTACTAAGGAAGCGGTTTCGGAGATTCTTAATGTGCTAGATTACGATACTTTTTTCAAGATTACAGACTTAATTCTAGCTAATAATATACCTGACCTATTAGTAGAGTTCAATAGTATCCTTTCTCACGGTTTTGATGGACAGCATTTTATAGCTGGTTTGGCAGGCCATTTCCGTGATCTGATGGTTTGTAAGAATGAAAAAACAATTCCTCTTATGGAATTAGGAGACGAAACGAAGAAGAAATATGCTACTCAGACAGCTCAATGTGATTTTCCTTTCCTAGTAAAAGCCCTTGAGATTACCTCGGATTGTGATCTTAAGTATAAAACAAGCCGTATGCCTCGCCTTCTAGTGGAGCTTACTCTAATGCAATTAGCATCTTTGACCTTTGAAGGGGATAAAAAAAAAATGATGGATATATAATTCCTGCTAATTTTTTCCATAAGGAAAAAAATATAAATCCAGAACAAAATACTAAAAAACAGGAGAAAACAGAAAAATCTTCTGAAATAGCACCTCCTCCTAAAGAAAGTGTTTCGGCTACTTCCTTAAAAAGCATACAAGTAAAACGTGAAGCTGCTAAGATACGTGAGGAGAAAGAAGAAATTCCCCAGGACTTACCTTACACCCCTTACTCTATAGAAGATTTTGCAAGAGTATGGCAGAATATGATAGAGATATTAGACAAAAAAGGGGAACAATTCCTCCTTATAAGCCTTGGTAGGGATACTCCTCCTATTGAGAATGATTGTATTCGAATAGAAGTACCTAGTGAAATAGACCGAGTGGAAATCTCTTCTCAGAAGAAAAGATTCCTCAATTATATCCGTAGGCACCTTAATAATTATGGAATAACTATGGATGTTATACACAATAGAGAACTTGTAACCACTCTAGCCTATACTCCACAAGAAAAATATGAAGTACTTAAGGAGCAGAATCCTTATTTGGAAGACTTTATAAGAGAATTAGAGCTAGAACTCTAATGTTGCTTGCCTATTTATTTTTTGAAAAAAGGGAGCTTAGATTTGCATCCCATTCATAAGGCTTCTTTCCTTGTTCAAAAATACGAGCAGTCAGTCCTCCTCTTAAGGATAGTTTTCCTTTTTCAATAAGTAACCAGCTTCCCTCACGAAGTCCAATAACAGGAGTATCATTAAGAACGTGGAATTCATTGATACGAGTTTCTCTTGTTTCTCCTTTGTGTTTGCTATTAGGATCTGGATCCAGATAGTGAGGGTTGATATTAAAAGGAACAATTCCTAAAGTCTGGAAGCTAGGAGGGTAGATAATGGGCATATCATTGGTAGTTTGCATACTTTGCCCTGCTATATTACTTCCTGCACCGGTTCCCATATAAGGAGTTCCTTTATTGACAGCTTCTCTGAGGGGTTCTATAAGTCCTTGTTCATATAGTTTTGTAACTAGAAGGAAAGTATTTCCTCCTCCTGTAAAGATAGCTTTGGCATTATTAACAGCTTCTTTGGGGTTGGAGAAAGTATGTATGCCAACTACTTTTTTCCCTATAGAAGCAAAGAAAGTGCGTGCTCTCTCAGTATATTCATCGTGGGAGATACCACTAGGACGTGCGTAGGGGATAAATAATATCTCATCAGCATCTTCAAAAAAGTGGATAAGTTCCTCTTTCAAGTAAGAAAGATAAGTCCCTCCATATATAGTAGAGGTGCTAGCTAAAAGTATTTTTTTCATAGAAGTTTTATTCTCTGAAAGATTATTTGTAATGGCTTGTTGTGCATTTAGAAGACCATTTGCTAGAAAAATAAGCGAATAAAGAAGTGTTTTTCTCATATTCTATGGAGTTTGATTTATACCTCAAAGATACGATTTTTCTTGTAAAAATCATAGTAAAAATACTTTCTCTATTGTTAATTTTTCTTGAAGATGATAATTTCATTGCCTTCTTCTACTTTTGAGAAAACGGAAATCTGATATAATTCCTCTAAAGAAGTTGTGAGTTCTTTAT
>CAJPPS010000271.1 GCA_905372595.1 uncultured Capnocytophaga sp.
TAATAGTATTTACTAGCTATTTCCCTTCCTATTTCAAGTGTATCCAAGGATGAATAACGATTTTCTTCAATAAAAAAGATATTACTCCCTTCTTTTATATTAGGGAGAAGCTTTCTTAAAGATACTTTATCTATATTTTGGGTGAAAATATAATTATTTATACCCTTGAGTGAGTCCTTTTTATAATATTCATACGGAGTAAAAGGTGTTTTTATCACTTTTTTATCAAAAAAAGCATCTATTTCCTCACTAAGGATATAAAGCCCATAAGGGTCTTTTTGAGCAACATCATAGGACTTTGCCCAGCTTTTCTTCTGTGAGGAAAAGACAGTCATTGCCATAATGACTACCAATAAGCCCAAAATAATCACATAATTACGAATCGCCTTTCCCATTATTTATTCTTTTGAGCATTAATATATTTTTGAAAATCTGCCTTTGCATTCTGATATTGAATATCATTAATAGAAAAATCACCATACCAGATATAATTATATACCTTGGAGAGATATACAAAATCTGCCTTCTGTGCAGAGTCCTTGAGTTCTCTTTCGTAATCAGAATTTGTCTTCCTAATATGCCACTCTATAACGCCTCTATCAGAAAGCACCTTCAGAAGCCAGAGATAATGAAGACGAATACTTTGCCTAGTATCATTCTGTTTTTCAGCCCTTTGTATAAGGTCTTGAAAATTTACCTGATGAATATGTTTTTCCACTTCATTATAGTCTATATCAGTTATTTCTTCTTTTGTCCTATCAAAGAACCAACGTCCTTTTCCATAAATAAGCCAACGTATTATAAAGAAAAAAACTACAAGCAAGGATATTACTCCTATAAAACTATATACTTCATAAGTACTAGGAACATTCTTTTTCCCTCCAAAAATAAGCTCCATTATCTTCCTAAAAATAGAAAAAAGAATTTCTATCATACTCTCATAGAATCGGGTACCTTCCTCCTCTTGGTAATTGAACTCACTAGAAGAATACTTCTGAGGGATATTCTCCAAATTAGGAGCCATTACAGGAGCCTTACTTGCTGGGGTATTCTGTACCAAACTATCTATTCTAACGTTCTGTACAGTTACTTCCTCCAAATTTATTTCATCATAATCCTCTTCCTCTTGTGCATAAAGGGAAGAAGCTATAGAAAAGCTTATTATGAATAAAAGAAGTCTCCTATACATCCTATACATTTGCTTCATTATGCGTTCCTATAAGGTCTATATCATCTAATCTTTCATTTTCTTTTTCTCCAAAGTAAATCATCAGTTGAGTAAATGTCTGAAAATTCGATGAAATACAGATAATAAGAAATAAAAGTAATAACATTATAAAGAATATAAGCCCTGTCTTGTAACTAAAAAAATCACCACCTTTTATTCCTGATATAGAGACAAATACGATTATTACAATAGGAATAATCACTACCACTGTAGAGAACATTCCTATAATCATATTCATCACGATAGTAGCACTCCATTTCTCCCAGAATTTTTGCTTAAGCATTTCTATTACTTTGCCTAAAGACTTAAAATAAGGCTCCCCATCTTTCACATACAGAATCATCAACTGATTTGAAAAAAGAACCATCAAAGCATTGAGGAAGATTATTCCAAAGAAGCCCAATAAAGGAATTAGAGAGACTAATATCACCGCTAATATATAAGGAATAAACAGAACAAAAACAGAAATAACTCCAAAAAGAAAAACCCTTCCTAGCATAGTCCCTGCAACAGAAAATACTTCTTTAGACGTAAAATCCGTCCTCAGTGGCTCCTTCTCGGCTAATTGAGCATAAGCAAATACGAAAGCTTGCATTAGCAGGATTAGTAATGCGATAAGTGTTGCCAAAACAAGAACAAAAATCATTACTTCCTCAAAAGAAGCTTCTTCTATCTGCTTTCCAAAAAAGATAATGGTGAAGGTACACAGCAAAGTAATAGCTATAATCATTGCCCCATTAACTGCTAGATAATTAGAGAAATAATTCCTCGCATACTTCTTGAAAAAAGCAAAAGTATCATTAATATAAGCATTAAAGTTCCTCTTTTTATAGAATACGAATTCACTCATTTTATTTTGATTTATAGTGTTTTATTATGGGATAAATTAGGAAATAATAGGTAATCACTGAAAGTGTTCCTAGTATAATTATAATATTCAGTACTAAGGGCATATCATAATAATAACGGGTAATAAAACCTTCAATAAATCCTGCTGCGATGAAAAAGGGTAGTGTCGCCAAAAATATATAAAAGCTCTCCCTAAAACCTATTTTAAAGGACAATATTCTCGAAAAAGTTTTGGGAATCAGTACAGAAAGAGCTAGAACAAAACCTGCTGCTGTAGCTATCACTATACTAAATATTTCCATCGCTCCGTGTAACCAAATAGCCCTAAGGCTTGCCTGTAAAGCTCCTGCTTGGTAACAGAAATATTGGAAAACGCCTACCATTATCCCATTCTTCATTGCAATAAAAAAAGTAAGTATGCCTGCACTAAGCGCATAAAGATAAGCATTAAAAGCAACCCTTATATTATTCACTGTAATGGCTATAAAGGAACTCCAATTCCCTCCCGACTTATACACTGCCATCGGATCTCCTTTTTCAATATTATCCAGAGTCATATTTATGTATTCATCACCTAAGGTAGCTC
>CAJPPS010000272.1 GCA_905372595.1 uncultured Capnocytophaga sp.
CTAGCATTCTTTTTATATTGTTTAACTTCATTAGAGCTTCTATTGGGGTTAGGTTGTCAATCTGAGTATTCATTATTTGTTCTTTGATGTCCTGTAATAGAGGGTCATCTAGTTGGAAAAAGCTTAGTTGTATCCCTTCTTTATCTTTAGAAGACAAATGTTCTTTATTTGCTTCTAATTGATGGGATTTTTCTAATTTTTTTAGAACACTATTGGCTTTTTCTATTACATATTGGGGCATTCCTGCCATTTTAGCAACGTGAATACCAAAACTATGTTCGCTACCTCCTTCTATGAGTTTTCTTAAGAACAAAATACTTCCTTTTACTTCCTTGACAGAGACAGAGAAATTTTTTATACGAACGAACTCATTCTGCATCTCATTCAATTCGTGATAATGGGTAGCAAATAAGGTTTTTGCGTGAGTAGGATGTTCGTGTAAGTATTCAGCAATAGCCCAAGCAATAGAAATACCATCATAAGTACTAGTTCCTCTACCTATTTCATCAAGTAAGATAAGGCTTCGTTGTGATAAATTGTTAAGAATAAGGGCTGTTTCATTCATTTCTACCATAAAGGTAGATTCTCCCTGTGATATATTATCACTAGCACCTACTCTGGTGAAGATTTTATCAATAATCCCTATTTGAGCTTCATCAGCAGGTACAAAACTCCCTATCTGAGCCAAAAGGACAATAAGAGCTACCTGCCTAAGTAAGGCTGACTTACCACTCATATTGGGACCTGTAATCATCATAATCTGTTGCTTATCATTATCCAGAAAAATATCATTGGCAACATAAGGTTGAGTGGGAGGGAGTTGTTTTTCTATGACAGGATGCCTAGCATTCTTTAGGTTGATAATGTAAGAATTGTCCAGCTTTGGGCAAGTATAACGATTCTCCAAAGCTAAGGTAGAAAAGGCGCAAAGTGTATCAATCTCTCCTATAATAGTAGCTGTTTGTTGTATCTGAGGGATATACAGAATAATATCCTGAATAAGATTAGAGAAAAGCTCTTGTTCTAGAGAGGTAATTCTCTCCTGTGCGTGAGTGATTTTTTCCTCATATTCCTTGAGTTCTTCAGTGATATATCGTTCAGCATTAACAAGAGTTTGCTTACGAATCCAATTTTCGGGAACTTTGTCTTTGTGTACATTACGAACTTCAAAATAGTATCCAAAAACGTTATTATTGTCTATTTTTAGGGAAGAAATATTTGTATTTTTGATTTCTCTCTCAAGCATCTGATCGAGATAATTTTTCCCAGATTCGGATAAATTCCTAAGTTCATATAGTTCATTGGAAAAACTATCTTTTATTGTATTCCCTTTTAGAATATTTACAGGAGCTTCTTCGTTAAGCATTTGCTCTATTTTGTCACAAAGCTCTTGCAAATCATAAATTTTTGAAATTAAAGCTTTTAAGGGCTCATTTTCACTATTTATCAAAGAAGATTTTATGGGGATTATAGCTCGTAGAGAATTTTTCAGATAGATAACTTCACGGGGAGTAATTTTCTGAGTGGCTACTTTGGAAACTAAGCGTTCTAGATCGTTTATTTTTTTGAGGTGCCCTCTTGTATTTTCTTGAATTTCGGTGTTTTCAAAAAAATAAGAAACTATTTGATGTCTTCTTTGAATCCTCTCAAGGTTTGTTAGAGGAAGTGCTAGCCAACGCCTAAGGGTTCGGCTTCCCATAGGAGAAAGGGTTTTATCAATAATATCCAATAAGCTTACAGATTGGGCGTTCTGTCCTCCATAGATTTCAAGATTTCTTACAGTGAATTTGTCCATCCAAACATATTGGTCATTGGCTATCGGTTTGATAGCAGTAATATGTTGTAATTGATGATGTTGAGTTTCTGAAAGGTAATGAAGAATAGCTCCAGCCCCAATAATTCCATTAGGAAGGTCATCTATAGCGAATCCTTTAAGCGAACTGGTCTGGAACTGCTTGGTAAGGATATCATTGGCAAAATCTTTCTTATATACCCAATCCTCTAATCCAAAGCAATGAAAATGATTCCCAAAGAGTTCTTCAAAATTCTTTTTCTGCTTTTTGGAAATAAGTACTTCATTGGGCTGAAAGTTTTGCAAAAGCTTATCTATATAGGCGTTATCTCCTTCTGATACATAATATTCTCCAGTTGAGATATCTAAAAAAGCAATTCCATTACGAGGAGAATCTATCCATAC
The DNA here is from genome assembly GCA_905372595.1 of uncultured Capnocytophaga sp. GTDB lineage: Bacteria > Bacteroidota > Bacteroidia > Flavobacteriales > Flavobacteriaceae > Capnocytophaga. The sequence continues at coordinate 2,198 of CAJPPS010000272.1, forward strand.
AGAGGCTAAAAAATTATTTTTATTAGCTTGTAGGATCTCATCATTTAGAGTAACCCCTGGTGTTACGAGCTCAGTAACACCCCGTTTTACAATGGTTTTAGTAAGTTTTGGGTCTTCTAATTGATCACAAATAGCCACACGGAATCCTGCCTTTACAAGTTTGGGAAGGTAACTATTAAGGGAATGATGAGGAAACCCAGCTAATTCCGTTTGTTCTCCACCATTATTTCTATTGGTTAGAACAATTCCCAATACCTGAGAGGTTTTGATAGCATCTTCTTTAAAAGTTTCATAGAAATCACCTACTCTAAAAAGCAATAAGGCATCAGGATATTTTGATTTTATCTGATTATATTGTTTCATTAGAGGGGTTTCTTTATTTGCTTTAGCCATATGTATCTAGGGAATTTGTGTAAGAATAGGTTATAATAAAATGGAATTAATTAAAAAAGGATTCCTA
>CAJPPS010000273.1 GCA_905372595.1 uncultured Capnocytophaga sp.
GTGGCAGCTTCAGCACAAGTATCTCTCCCCATATCAGATAAGGTAGAAAAAGAATTGAGAGTATTGAACCTTATCAAGGCTTACCAACAGAGAGCGCATCTCTTTGCTAAGATAAGTCCGATCACTCAGCGTCCTTCTTATGAGCCTGCTTTGGCTATAGAGAATTTTGGACTCACTCAGGCTGACTTGAACACTGTCTTTGATGCAGCGAAGGAGCTTCAATTCCAACCTTCTCCACTTTCATTGATTATCAAAAAATTAGAGGATACATTTACCCAGTCCATAGGAATAGAATTTGATTATATAGAATCCTTTAAGGTAAAGGAATGGATTCAGAATAAGCTCTATGCTACCGATTTTCTTAAAGATTTCACAAAAGAAGAAAAGGTGCGTATCCTACAGAAATTAGCTGAATCTACAGCATTAGAGAATTTCTTTCATAATAAATATGTAGGGCAGAAACGTTTCTCTTTGGAGGGAAATGAAGCGGTTATTCCTGCTATAGATGCACTTATTGAGCTAGCAGCTAATGAGAAAGATGTAAAAGAAGTAGTTATAGGAATGGCTCATAGAGGAAGGCTTAATATGCTTATCAATATATTAGGAAAGAATCTACAGGATGTTTTTTCTGAGTTTGATGGAAAAGATTATGAAAACCCAGAATTTGATGGTGATGTGAAGTATCACTTGGGGCTTACTTCCTTAAGAACAACTACAAAGGGTAAAGAAGTATTGTTGAACTTAGCTCCTAATCCTTCACATCTGGAGACAGTTGCTTCTGTTCTTGAAGGAATTGCTCGTGCTAAGCAGGATATTCACTATGCAGATAAGCCTTCGCAGGTATTGCCGATAGTCATTCACGGTGATGCTGCAGTTGCAGGACAAGGAATTGTATATGAAGTAATGCAGATGGAACGCTTGAAGGGTTACACTACTCACGGAACTGTTCACGTGGTAATTAATAACCAAATAGGATTTACAACCAATCCTTCTGATTCTCGTTCTACTACTTATTGTACAGATATAGCCAAAGGATTCCAAGCTCCTGTACTTCACGTGAATTCAGATGATACAGAGGCTGTTGTTCGATCTTTCTTATTTGCTCTTGATTATCGTATGACTTTCGGAACAGATGTCTTTATAGATGTTATAGGATACCGAAAATATGGACATAATGAAGGTGATGAACCTAGATTTACTCAACCTTCTTTATATAAACTCATCGGAACTCACAAGAATCCTACTGTAATATATACAGAAAAATTAGTTAATCAAGGTGTAATTACCCCTAAAGAAATAGAAGCCTATGAGGAAAACTATCGCAATCACTTAGATACAGAACTAGAGGCTTCACGCTTAAAAGACCTTACCATTATTAATCCTTTTATGCAAAATGAATGGCAAGGCTTTGATCATATAGCTTCTCAGCAAGATATGCTTTTGCGAGTGGATACTTCTTTTTCAAGAGAAAAGCTAGACCAATTAGCAGCACTTATTACAGTACTTCCTGAAGATAAGAAATTCATTAATAAGATTTCTAAAATTATTAAAGAAAGAAATAATCTGTATTTTGAGCAACAAAAAGTGGATTGGGGACTTGCAGAGCATTTAGCCTTTGCTACGCTTTTGTCTGAAGGACACGATGTACGTATCTCAGGAGAGGATGTAGGAAGAGGAACTTTCTCTCATAGACACGCTGTGATCAAGACAGAAGATACAGAGGAAGAAATAATTCCTTTGTCACGAATCAAAGAGCTTGGAGGAGGAACATTTAGATCATTTAACTCTTTACTTTCTGAATATGGAGTGCTTGGATTCGAATATGGTTATGCACTCACTACACCACAGACTCTTACCATCTGGGAAGCACAGTTTGGAGATTTTGCCAATGGAGCCCAGATTATGATAGATCAATATATCTCCTGCGGGGAAGATAAATGGAAAAACCAAAGTGGTTTAGTAATGTTGTTACCTCACGGATATGAAGGACAAGGAGCGGAACACTCTTCTGCCCGCTTGGAACGTTACCTACAATTATGTGCTTCACAGAATATGTTTGTAACTAATTGTACTACCCCAGCCAATATCTATCATTTGCTTCGCCGTCAGCTTAAAGCTCCTTTCAGAAAACCTGTTATAGCTTGTTCTCCTAAGAGCTTGCTAAGACATCCTTTGGTGATTTCTTCTATTGAGGAACTTACTAATGGCTATTTCCAAGAGGTTATTGATGATGCCCAAGTAAATCCTCAAGAAGTACGTACTCTTGTATTCTGTTCAGGTCGTTTTTATTATGATTTGTTAGCTGAACGTGAGAAACTGAATAGGCAAGATGTTGCGTTAGTACGTATAGAGCAATTATTCCCATTGCCTGTAGAGCAATTAAAAGAAGTCATAGCCCGTTATCCTAATGTAACAGATTATGTGTGGGCACAGGAAGATCCTAAGAATATGGGAGCTTATGCTTATATGCTAATGAACTTTGACTTAGTGAAGTGGAGATTAGCTGCAATGAATGCTTACGCGGCTCCTGCCCCAGGTAGCCCAGCTCGCCATAAAGCTCGCCATCAGGAGGCTATTAATAAGGTGTTCTCTCCTAATAAATAGAGAATATAATTTTTTTGAATAAAGGAGAAGTTGTCTTTTTAAGACAACTTC
>CAJPPS010000274.1 GCA_905372595.1 uncultured Capnocytophaga sp.
TGTAATTTTGTTTACGTCAAACTCACGTTGATAATTTGTATCAATAAAGTGTTGAAGTCAAAAAAAGATTAAATATTTGTATAATCAACAAATATTGATTAATTTTGCGCTGTAATAATAGAATAATAAGAAGCTGTAATAGAATAATAAGAATATGATAACAAAAGACATTAGCGATAAGGAATGGGAGCTTATAGCACTTCTTAGAAACTATCGTCGAGCTTATCCTAATGGAGCGAGAATGCTTGAAGCTGAAATCCAAGATGTGTTAGATGAACTGATGGATATTCAGTATAGAGAGAGTGAAGAAACTGAAGAAAATAATACAGAAAGTGAATAAATATTAATAGATTATGGGAGCAATAGCAGTAAAAGAAGAAGTGAAAGTACCTACTATAAGGGAACAGGTATGGGATATTATAGTAGAAGTATCTTGGGGGCAAATATCCGAACAGTATTTCGGTAAAAGTCGTTCGTGGCTTTCTAAAAAAATGAATGGTAAAGGCTTCAATGGAGGAGAAGGGGATTTTACAGAGGAAGAGAAGGAACAACTCAAAGGTGCCTTGTTTGACCTATCCGAGCGTATAAGGAAAGTAGCTTATCAAATACAATAAGTATCTATCTAATAAAAAAGCAGGGGCTTGCCCCTGCTTTAAATTTATAAAAATAAGATCATTGAGCCAATACAATTATTTTATTATCTTTTTGCTCTACGACCCCTCCTGTGATGGAGAGCATACGTTCCCCTTTGGCTTGAGTTTGCTCCAAGAAATATTCCTGAGCAAATACCTTAGGGGCTTCGCTTTCGCTAAAGGTGATCGTTCCTTCGTCTAAGAGGGCTACTATAGGTGCGTGGTTCTCAAGTATTTGAAATGACCCTTTCGCTCCTGGTAGGGTGATGATACTCACCGTTCCCTTATAAAGCACGGCCTCTGGGGTTACTATTTCTAATATCATAATCGTCTTAGTTTTGAGCTTCAGCAAGCATCTTTTCACCTGCTTCTATTACTTCTTCAATCGTTCCTTTAAGGTTGAAAGCCGCTTCAGGTAGGTGGTCAAGTTCCCCATTGAGTATCATATTGAACCCACGAATGGTGTCTTTGATATCCACAAATACCCCTGGAATCCCTGTAAATTGTTCCGCTACGTGGAAAGGCTGAGAAAGGAAACGCTGTACTCTACGTGCACGAGCAACGGCGAGCTTATCCTCTTCGGAGAGTTCCTCCATACCGAGGATCGCGATGATATCTTGTAGTTCCTTGTAGTGTTGGAGCAATTCTTTTACACGTTGGGCACACTCATAGTGGTCTTTTCCAAGAATTTCAGGTGTAAGAATACGAGAAGTAGAGTCTAACGGGTCTACCGCAGGGTAGATACCCAATTCGGCGATTTTACGAGAGAGTACTGTAGTGGCATCAAGGTGAGCAAAGGTAGTAGCAGGTGCAGGGTCAGTAAGGTCATCCGCAGGTACATATACTGCTTGTACGGAGGTGATAGACCCTTTTTTAGTAGAAGTGATACGCTCTTGCATAGCTCCCATTTCGGTAGCCAAAGTAGGCTGATACCCTACCGCTGATGGCATACGACCTAGCAAGGCCGATACCTCCGAACCCGCTTGGGTGAAGCGGAAGATGTTATCCACGAAGAAAAGAACGTCTTTTCCTTCGCCCTGACCAGCTCCGTCGCGGAAGTATTCAGCTACGGTAAGTCCAGAAAGAGCTACACGTGCACGTGCTCCAGGTGGTTCGTTCATCTGTCCGAATACGAAAGTCGCTTTGGATTCTTTTAGAGCATCTTTATCCACTTTGCTAAGATCCCAACCGCCTTCTTCCATGGAGTGCATAAAGTCATCACCATATTTAATAATGCCTGATTCGAGCATCTCTCTCAGTAGGTCATTTCCCTCACGGGTACGTTCGCCCACTCCAGCAAATACGGAAAGTCCTCCGTGTCCTTTGGCGATATTGTTGATCAGCTCTTGGATAAGTACGGTTTTTCCTACCCCAGCACCCCCGAAGAGTCCGATCTTACCTCCCTTCGCATAGGGTTCTATCAGGTCAATAACCTTAATACCTGTAAAGAGTACCTCGGTTACTGTAGATAAGTCCTCGAACTTAGGAGCTTTGCGGTGGATTGGTAGGCCGTTTTCCCCATCCTTAGGGAGGTTACCTAGCCCGTCTATACCATCTCCGATCACATTGAACAAGCGTCCGAAGACCTCTTGCCCTATAGGCATTTGAATAGGGTGCCCTGTAGCGATTACTTCCATCCCACGGCTAAGTCCTTCAGTGGCATCCATTGAGATAGCTCGTACGGTATCTTCCCCTATATGAGACTGTACCTCAAGGATCAGGGGCTTACCTTCCTTGCTAACAATCTCTAATGAATCATAAATTTTAGGCATTTCCTTCTCTGAAGAAAACGTAACATCTACCACAGGACCGATGACCTGTGCTATTTTACCTTTGTATTGTGCCATATCTTTAAATAAAAAAGCGCATTTATTTTGTGTGCAAAGATACATATTTTATTTGAAAATCACAAAAAAAATTTAGTTATTAGTTTAACGGTTAGTTTTTAACGTGAATCAAATAGTGGAAAAACAATTGTATAGTCCAATTCATTAAGACGCAATAAAT
>CAJPPS010000275.1 GCA_905372595.1 uncultured Capnocytophaga sp.
AGTTGCTCAATAGAACTCCTTCCGTATATGCAACCAAAGGAGGAGGGGGCTATGGAGATTCCAAAATTAATATTCGTGGCTTCGGTAATGAGAATATTGCAGTAATGATTAATGGAATGCCTATTAATGATATGGAGAATGGTAAAGTATACTGGAGTAACTGGGCGGGAATAGCCGATGTAACTTCTTCTATGCAGGTACAACGAGGATTAGGAGCTTCCAAGCTGGCAATAGCTTCAGTAGGAGGGACTATCAATATTGTTACTCGTGCTTCTGATATGGCTCAAGGAGGAAATTTTTCTGCTTCTTATGGAAATGATGGTTTTTATAAAGGAGTTTTTTCCTATAATACAGGTAAGAGTAAGAAAGGATGGTCTTCTTCAATATTACTTAGCCGTACAGCAGGAGCTACTTATGTGAGAGGAACAGATTTTGAAGGTCATAATTATTTCTTTTCATTAGGCTATGCACCTAATGAAGAACATAATTTCCAATTTATTTTTACAGGAGCTCCTCAGTGGCACCATCAGCGTACTAATTATATTACTATTGCAAATTATCTTAAGTATGGAAACGGGGAACCCGACAGACGCTATAATGCAGATTGGGGATATTATAAAGGTAAAGAATATAGTTTCCAGAGAAATACGTATCATAAGCCTGTAATGATGCTTAATTGGGATTGGAATATAGATGATAAATCTTTTCTTAGTACTGTTCTGTATGCTTCTTTCGGTCGTGGTGCAGGTACCCGTGATATGGGAGGAGCTTGGAGTGGAGGTTTATTACCTGACGGACGCCCTAGGATGGTAACAGCTTCTGAGATTAGAACCTCAGAAGGGCTTATAGACTTTGATAGAATACTTAAGTATAATCAAGGAGAAGATATTAGTACAGCTGAGCAAGCTATAGAACCCCACGGAACTCCTTATGTAGCTAATGCTTCTCGTGACACAATGATAGGCGGAAGAACTGTAAGACTTACCGAAGGATTTGCTCGAAAAGGATTGGTAAATTCTCATAATTGGTATGGATTCCTTACTAATTTTACACATAAGCTTTCTGATCATTTTTCTTTTAGTGTAGGGCTTGATGGTAGATATTATAATGGTTACCACTATGAAGTAGTTAGTGATTTGTTAGGAACAGATTTCTACAGAGATAATTCTAATAGGAATATAACATTGCCTCGTAATGTACATCATAGAATTTCTGATACACCTACTCTTAATCCTTTTGGAGGAAGCATAGAGAATGTAAATGATAGAATTACTTATAGTAATGAAGGACACGTACGCTGGTTAGGAGCTTTTGGGCAATTGGAATATACCAATGAAAAACTTTCTGCTTTTGCTCAATGGTCTAGTTCTATACAGGCTTTCCAAAGAACAGATGATTTCCTTAGAGAAGGAACTCTAGCGCTAAGAGGAAGACCAGAAACCGCAATGCAACAAGTAACTACTTATAAGAGCTTACCTGGTTATAATATGAAAGCAGGTGCAAATTATAACATTGATAAGCATCATAATGTATTTGCTAATGTAGGGTATTACTCTCGTCAGCCTTTCTTCAATGCAGTATATCCTAATTATAAGAACTTTGTCAATCCAAGGCTTTCTAATGAAAAAATATTTGGAGTTGAATTCGGATACGGCTTCAAGAGAGAAAATCTTTCTGTAAACCTTAACTTGTATAATACAGTCTGGTCAGACCGATATGTACGCCGTGACAGCCAATGGGATAGAAATACTCAATACTTTGTGGAAATGCTTGGTATCACTGAGATTCATAGAGGTGTAGAGGTAGATGCTATTTATCGTATTAATAAATACTTGAGAGTCAATGGAATGTTCTCCTTAGGAGATTGGTTCTACCAAGGAGGAGCTGATGTTTCTACTTTCCTTCAAGCAGATAATACAGAATATATCCTTTCGGGAAGAACTTCTAATCAATTCTATTTAGATTTGGATAAAATGAAAGTAGGAGATTCTGCTCAGATGACAGCCAATGTAGGGGTAGAAGTAACTCCTATAGAAAACTTTAATATTGATATCAATTGGCGTTATGTAAATGATTTGTATGCTAAAATTGATGTATCTGCTCTAGGAAGTAGAACTAATAACACTAATGAGAATAGCATTAAGCTTCCTGAGTATAACCTATTTGATGTGGGCGCTTCTTATAAGTATAAATTTCCTAAAGGAAGACATTCTATTACTGTTCTAGCCAATGTAAATAACGTATTAGATACTACTTATATAGCAGAATCAGATACTAACATACATACAACCAATAGTAGTGTAACTTACAAGGGAATAGATGTGCGTAATAAGGTTTTCTTTGGTTTCGGACGCACTTGGAACATAGGTTTGAAATACCATTTTTAATAAATACTTTTTCATAAAAATAAGCTCCCAATTTCTGGGAGCTTATTTTTTTTATTATCTATTGAGTTGGATATATTTTAGGATGCTTAATTGCTTCTATTAGTGAGGTAGCTCTCTGGGCTATTGTCTTATCTTCGGAAGTAGTGAAGTGCTGAAGCAAAGGGATATTTGCTTCTAATAATTGGATAATAGCTACGTGGTAATAGTGTCGGTCTAAGGATTTGATAAGTTTTAAAAACTCTTCATCCA
>CAJPPS010000276.1 GCA_905372595.1 uncultured Capnocytophaga sp.
CCCCTTGGATGCTAAGAGGTTGGGGACTTCTCATATCTTGTTGATTCCTCTCTTTGGGGACAAAATCACCTACGAGTACGATATCCCTATTTCTTTTGAGATACTCCCGATTCCTAATGCGCCTGATGTCTATTATACTAAGAAAGCCTTCTATACCGATAAGCAAGGTAGGAAAATAACCCTCTCTTATCCTGAAGAACTGCCCTTATCCCCTATGGAGAAAATCAAAAAAGGAATCCCTATCTACTATGAAGAGATTAACAATAGTGATGACTTTCGGGATATCCCCCAATGGATAGAAGCTTTGTCTAGCAAACAAAAAGTAACTACCATAGGAATAATGCATTGGGACGGAGTGGATAAGGATGGGAAATGGGTCGGAGGTTACGATGAATTTAAGGAACAAGAGCTAATGAGTGAGTTAGCCCAAGAAAAGTTAAGCTCACTAAGCTATTTTCTAAGCAATATAGTACCTTTACCAGAAAACCCTACCCAAGAAGCTTGGCGGAAATGGTGGCAACGGTTCCAAAACTACTCCTTTCCCTTGGTCAAACACCTACCCGCTCATATAGAAACTTTTCAGAAATCTATTGACGGCTATAGGCTCTATGCTTTGGACAAAGAGACTCAGAAAGTATATAGCCTTCACGAAGAACCTCAGTATTATTCAGGACAAGAACTCTTGGTGTTTGATGTTCAAAATGACAAAGTAGAACGAGGACGTATCTATTCGAAAGAGCAGCCTGATACTACTGGTTTTGAGACTTTTTATGCTGAAAATGATACACTATATACGCTTAATAGTCATTTTGTTTGGGCAAAATATGTTCCTAAGAGGGTAAATGATTCCCTCTTCTACCAGCAGATAGCCTCTGCTGATGTCGCCCCTGAGCCTAACAGGTCTTATCGTAAGGCTTCTTATCGTGATATTAAGTATCATATTGTACAGACCTACACCACTGCTAAGTGTATGTATTCCCTTGTGCAAAAAATAGATACAGAGGAGTTTCAAGTGATGACGCTCGATACTAAAACAGGTAAGATAGAGGGGAAAATACTCCTCAATCCTTTACTGGACAATCCTAAGCAGTTAGAGTACCACAGACAACATATTGCCACAGGAGCGACAGATAACTTTGTATTTCAGTTGAAAACAGAAAAGGGGGTCTATTTCCTAAAGTGCAATGCTACCAAGCTACTTGAAAAGACTCTTTTAGGAAAGGAATTTGAGTGGGCAACTACTTATCTAAGCTGGGGGAAAAAGCAGTATTATGGAGATATGGATGCCAATGATACTTTTGACTTCTACTCTATTGCCTCTCCTTCGCAAAAGCATAGTGTATCTTCACCGGATGATATCTATGACAACCGAATTATGGAGCAGGACGAAGAGTCTGTTGTGGCTTTTTATGAGTATTATGATGGCTTTTTGAGCGGACTGAAGATGCAACGCCTTGACAAAGATACACAGGCTCTGAAGGGGGAAAGTATCTTGTTATACCAATATTTTCCTGTGAAGGCGATATCAAGCGGAAATACTCTATCCACACTAGAAGCCTTTAAAATCAATGGACAATGGCATGTCTTTTTTACTAAAGAAAAGGGATATTACTGGGTGAAGGTCAAATAATGTAAGTCGTTTCTAAATTTCATGAGTATAAAGAATTTTTTTGGGTCAATAATAAAAAAGCAGGTCAATATAGATCTCAGTGATTCAGGGCTGCTCATCAATAATGAACTCCTGTTAGAGTTTTCTGTGTCTCGCCTTACAGAAGCCTTAGGCAAACCTCGGATTACTGCCATAACGGATGAGGATTCTCCTTACAGCGCTATGTACTTATGGGACAGCTTAGGTATCTATGCCTTTGAGAAAAAGGATGGCACCCTAGCCACGCTTGCTTGTAGGGTACTGGAGGATAAGGATTGGCAGCGTACAGTAACCTTTGATTATTTTGCCCTGCGTCCTAAGGGACTTTTCACAGGGAACTTTACCATAGCGGGGAAATCTCCTTTGTCCTATATCTCCAAGGAGCAAAGTATGGATTCGTTCGGGCTTGATATAGCGTTAGATAGTTGGAATGTGAGCTGTCTCTATACAGAAAAGTTAAGTGAAGACCTTGAAGACCTTTCTAAGAAAGCGATAGCGGGGCGTGTCGCACAAGAGGCGATGCCTTTTCGTGATTACGAGGTGAGTTATATCCCTAATGAGGTGGATTCAAGTAAGGAGAAAGATCCCAGCAAGTGGGCTTTCCCTTTGACAGAAGAAAAATGTGTGCAGTTTAAGAGCTTTAATTTCAAATTGGCTGTTGTACAGGAACTGATGTATGTCCAAGAGGTACTAAAACCCAAGTTTGATGTATATGATTTCTGTGAAAATTATACCGAGCGTGACATAGACCCAGAGGAGTATTACTTTGAAGTGATTCCTGAGGTAAAGAAATGGTTTATGGACTTGCCTATTCCCGCTTCCTTGGCGGCTTTGGTTACAGAACTCTATTTTGATGGAGGCAATGAAGTATATGCACAGTTGATACCTTTTTGGGACGGAGAGGACGATGTGTTTGACATCGAATCACTTACCGAGGAGGATATCTCTCAGGTGCCTAATCTAAAAACCATTGACGGCACGGCTAT
>CAJPPS010000277.1 GCA_905372595.1 uncultured Capnocytophaga sp.
CTTTTTCTCTAAAAGGGATTGTGATATCATAGATTTCAGTTAGCAATTCAATAAGTTTTGATTCGAATTTCTTAAGAATATCATCTGTGATGTTACATATTTCTTTTTTGTCTGTTTTGAAATATAAGAAATCATTTTTTAGATTTTTAAAAGAATAATTTCCTGCATAAATGATGCTTTCATTACTAATTATTCCTGATTTTTTTAGCAAATAAGCATACATAAGTAGCTGAAAAGCCTTTGAATATTTAAAATCAGAAATCAAAAAATTCCATTGTTCATCCAATAAAGTTACCTGACTGGGATACACTTTTCCTGTTTTATAATCAACAATATGAATCGTATTATTTCGCTTTTCTATACGGTCAATAGTTCCATTAAAGCGGAAAGGATGCTTGAATTCTTCATATTGTACATCTACCAATATTTTTGTTTCTAAATAAAGAATTTCTACTTTTTCCTTACTTACTTTCTTCTCATCTAGTGATAGGAATTTATAGATATATTCCTCTATAGTTTTTAGGATAAATATATTCTTTCCTGTGATATCGTTATTTTTTTGATAATATATGAAAGTTTTTTTGGTAAGAGAAGGTACTTTCTCCTTCATTTCTGCCATATTCTCAGGCAAAAGTATCTTTCCTATATAAGGTTTATAGAGTTTTTCTAATATTTTATGAATAATATCACCAAAAGTGCGTAATTCTATAATTTCTTCCACTTCTTTTTCATCTCTGAAGTCCAATATTTGTTGTTGGTAGAAAGAAATAGGGTTCAGGATATAACTAGTAAGAGCAGAAGAAGAAAACCCTCTCTTATGAACTGGATCTTCTCCTGTAGCAATATTAGTTAATTTCTGGATAATTGCATTATTTTTAGAAATTTCAATAGATTTTTTTTCAGAGATTAATACTTGGGGTGATACTATCGTAGGATTTACATTATAATCAGCAATTAACTGTAAGATAAATCTACTTCTTTCATTTCCTTTCAAATTATCAGAAGTATCTGTATTATAGAATAGAAAAGCCTTATTGGAATGTTCTAGAATTCTATAAAAATAGTAAGAATAAGCATAATCTTCTTCTTTATAAGTTGGAAGTTCTAGATTTTTCCTAACATCGAAAGGAATCATAGAATTAGTGCTTTTTCCTTTAGGGAAAATACCTTCATTTAAGGAAGTGAGGAATATGTTCTCGAAATGGATATTTTGGGCTTCCAGAATTCCCATTATTTGTAATCCCTCTAAAGGTTCTCCTCGGAAGTTTAGTTTTTGTTTTGCTAGTAAATCATTATATATATAGTACAGAGATTTGGGATCTTTGATAAATCCAAATTTTTCTTGTAAGTAACGGATTTGATTAAAAAGTTCGTAGAAATTATATAAATATTCCAGATTTAACCGGTTTAATTCATTTTCTTTTTCTAATAAATCTTTGATGTAAAAGAGTAGTTCTATCACATTTTCAATCAAATCTTTTACAGAACTATTAGCTGAATGGCTAAAAAGTAGGTCTATAAGAGCTTTATCGGAATCGGTCGCATATTTTTTAAGGTGCTCCTTTGAGATATAAATCAGATTATGCTCATTAATAAAAGTGATAGTTTGTTTTTTATACTTCTCAGAGAATAAATTGCTTAAAAATGGTTGCAGAAGTAAGGATTTTACTTCTTTATGGTACCATTTTCCAGAGATATATAATTTGAAGAAAGATAAGAATAAATCGTGTATAGGAGTTTGTTGTAAGGGATACCCCATAGTAATATTGATAGGAAGCTTATGAGTGTCAATAGCTTGCAATAGAGGAAGAAGCATATCACTATCACTCAGCACGATAGCTGTTTTTTCTAGTTCATTAGTAGGAATTTTCTCTAATATATTAGTAAGTAGATGAACTTGGTTAATATGCTTGGGAGTTCCATATATTTTGATAATGGGATTATTTTTATCTTCATTTATCCACTTTGGAGTTATTTTTGGGGTATTTGAATAATATTTCCACCGGTTTAAATAGTTTTTGATAAAAAAACCAGCGCTATGTTCATTTTTTAGGAAAGGATTCTCTATATCCCAGTAAATATCAGCCCTTTTTTCTTCTAAAAAGTACTGAATAATGTTCCCTTCAGACTTTGTAAGTGAATTGAATCCTACAAAAAGATATAGTTTGTCAGAATTTTCTTCCAAATAATCTTCTTTTTTTTCTACAGCTTTACGGGCTATGAATCCTTGATAGCCTTGTTTTAGCTCTAGCATTCTATCTTTTAGTTTTGTATAATAAGTACCTAAGCTACGCCAGAAATCTAAGTGTTTTTGTTGTATTTCTGTAAGCTCTTCCCCTAAAGACCAATGTTCAGCCTCCTTGATAGCCTCCATATATGGAAAAATATCTTTTTCGGCAATAAGATAATAGTCAATGTCATTGAAATCTTTCCATAATAGTTTTCCCCATCCTATAAACTTATCAAAATCATCTATATCACCTGTATTATTCTCTTTATAGACATTATATAATTCGAATAAACCTTGTATATCAGATAGCTTCTTTATTCCAGAAATACGCTCTAAAAGATTATCTAAAGTGATAAATTCAGGTAGGAGAGAGGCTTTATTGATGTTTTGAGTATAGA
>CAJPPS010000278.1 GCA_905372595.1 uncultured Capnocytophaga sp.
ACAAAGAAAGTAAAGAAACCGTTAGCATTGCTGTAAAAGTAAGCCCTAAAGAAGACGATACTAGAGTACCTGAAGGGGTGATTATTAATAGCAGGGATGTTCTTGAAGAATGGCCTTGCAACAAAATTCCTGAAAGCGGGCACGTAACGATTCCTAATAGGGTTAGAGCTATAGGGATGGAAGCATTTAAAAATTGTAAACGATTAAAATCAATTTCTATTCCTAATTCTGTTAGATATATAGGTAAGTTTGCTTTTGAAGGATGTTCCTCATTATCTTCTATTACAATTCCTAATTCGGTCACAGAAATAGGAGAATATACTTTCTATGAATGTAGTTCATTATCTTCCATAACAATTCCTAATTCGGTTACAAGTATAAGAAAGCATGCTTTTTCGGCGTGCGGCTTACTATCTTCTATTACAATTCCTAATTCGGTTACAAGCATAGGAGATTTTGCTTTTTCGGCGTGCGGCTTACTATCTTCCATTACAATTCCTAATTCGGTTACAAACATAGGAAAGTATGCTTTTGCAGGATGTAGATCATTATCTTCTATTACAATTCCTAATTCGGTTACAAGTATAGGAGAGGATGCTTTTTATGAATGTAGTAAATTGTCTTCTATAACAATTCCTAATTCGGTTACAAGTATAGGGTTTAGAGCTTTTTATAAATGTAGTTCTCTGTCTTCTATAACAATTCCTAATTCGGTTACAAGTATAGGAAATTATGCTTTTTCATATTGTGATTCTTTGCAAGAAATAATATGTAAGGCAACTACTCCACCAGAAATAAATATAACTTTAGCCTATAATAAAAAACTCATTGTTCCTAAAGGTACTAAGCACCTTTATGAAAAAGCAAAAGGTTGGAAAGACTGTTCTCCTATAGAAGAAGACTAAACTTTTACTAGTATTCCTAACAAAAAAGCTGCCTTTTATCGGCAGCTTTTTTTGTTAATTCTTCGCTTATCATTTGGTTTGGTAGGACAAGTGGGACGAGTGGGATAGGATGTGACAGCTTATTCTAAAATCAGAAATATCTATTGGTATGGTGTTCTTTTGGGCAAAAAATGGCGTACCTTTGCGGCGTAGAATTTTAAAAACAAATATCTTATGAAATTAAATACTTTAGGGCTTAACAAAGCCGATGTTGAAAAAGAAATTGGGCTACTTAACGTGCTCTTGGCTAATTATCAAACCTATTACCAAAACCTTCGCGGAGTGCATTGGAATATCAAAGGAAAACGCTTTTTTGAACTACACGTGAAGTTTGAAGAGCTATACACTACCGCCCAAGAACAAGTTGACGAAATAGCTGAACGTATCCTTACCCTCGGCGGCGTGCCTTTCCATACCCTTGAAAGCTACGTGAAACACGCCTCTGTGCCTGTAGGGGAAAATATCTTTGACGATGAAAAAACCGTTCGCTTAGTAATCGATACGATTAGTGCTTTATTGCCTTTGGAAAGAGAAATCCTTGATTTTTCTGACGAAATTAACGACGAGGGTACTAACTCGCTAATGAGCGACTTCATCTCTGGTCAGGAAAAGAACGTGTGGATGCTTAAAGCTTACCTCAACGAAGTAATTTAAGGTTATCAATTCGTCTATATTTTTTAACAATCGAGACTGCCCCCAAAAAGGGCAGTCTATTTTTTTTGGCTGATTGGTATTTTTTTATTACTTTTGCGTATCTGACTTGAGCGAATTGCTCTTTGTTATTAACATCCCCCCCTTTGCACATACTCCGCTGCGCCAGCTCGCGGACTTCCTTCAAAGGGGGAGATGCGATGGTCAGTATACACGAAAAACTTTTTTGAAGAGTTTCTATATAATTTAATATAAAAATGAAAACTTATTTACAATGTTCTTTTGTGTGCTTTTTGCGATAGAGTACAGGTGTTTCTAAAGTGTTAGTAAAAAAGATGCTATGGTCAATAAAGGATAATTATGATAAAAACCATTCTATTCATCACGTTTATACTCATAGCCTTATGGCTTATGGGCTGTTGGGGGTATAAAGCAAAACAAAATAAGGCTAATGCTAATGCCGAGCCTGAATATGAATGGGGAGTAGCTGTAAATACTCCCATAGGTTACCCTATACGTTTTTACGCTGCTATGGTAGGATCGACTCCTATATCGAGAGAGTTTTACTCTATAACAGAAGAACCTGATTGGGGATGTGCTTTTGGATATGAAAGTCATTCAATGGGAGAGTTACCCCAAAGAGTAGATATGGTATGGCTTTCCTATAAAGAAGATTGCTTTTATAGGCTCAAGACAGCTATTGATTACGAAAAAATAGCAAAACTTTTTAGAGAAGGTTTTGATGAAAGATTTTCTAATGGAAAAATGAACCATACAACTTATGATACTGTTGTGGTAGGTATTGCTCCAGGAGGGGTAGTAGTGTTATGGGTAGGTAAAGGTTATTTCCCTATTAAAGAGATTGGAAGATATCAAGCTGATAAAATAGAAATTCAAGTGCCTAAAGGATTAGACGGTCACCAAATGCTTATATTCGACAAAGAAGATCGTGAAAAAGTATTAGCAAGTAAGACTATCATTCCTGAGGATTTTCGTGAGGCAAACAAAAATAAACCCATTCCCTTTGGTT
>CAJPPS010000279.1 GCA_905372595.1 uncultured Capnocytophaga sp.
GATAATGAGTGTAATATATAATAAAATTAACTAAAGCAAAGATAGAAAATGAATCAAGAAAATCAGATTTGGTGGCTTAATGAGGAATCAGAACAAATACTCAATAGAGGATATTTATTAAAAGGAGAAAGTGTAGAAGGAGCAATTGATCGTATTACAAATGCTGCTGCAAAACGACTATATAAGCCTGAATTACAGCCTGCTTTTAAAGAAATGATTACCAAAGGATGGATTAGTTTCTCATCACCTATTTGGGCAAATATGGGAACTGAAAGAGGGCTTCCTATTTCTTGTTTTAATGTACATATTCCAGATAGTATAGAGGGGATAACTCATAAGTTGGGAGAGGTAATTATGCAAACAAAGATAGGAGGGGGAACCTCAGGCTATTTTGGTGAACTTAGGCATAGAGGATCAGCTGTAACAGATAACGGAAAGTCCAGTGGTGCGGTTAGCTTTATGAAACTTTTTGATTCAGCTATGGATGTGGTCTCTCAAGGAGGAGTCAGAAGAGGAGCTTTTGCAGCTTATTTAGATATTGATCATCCAGATGCAGAGGAGTTTTTACAAATAAAAGATACAGGCTATCATATTCAGAATCTTTTCTTTGGAGTATGTGTTTCAGATTATTGGATGCAGGAAATGATAGATGGAGATCCAGACAAACGCAAGCTTTGGGCAAGAGTTCTGGAGTCACGTCAGCAGAAAGGACTTCCTTATATATTTTTTACAGATAATGTGAATCGTAAGCGACCACAAGTATATAAGGATAAAAATATGTTTATCCATTCAAGTAATTTGTGTAGCGAAATTATGCTTCCTTCAAATGCTGAAGAATCGTTTATTTGTTGTCTTTCTTCAATGAATTTGGAGCTTTTTGATGAATGGAAAGATACCAAAGCAGTGAAGCTGGCTATTTTTTTCTTAGATGCAGTATTATCAGAATTTATAGAGAAGACAAAAGATAATTATTATCTACAATCAGCAAGAAATTTTGCGATTCGTCATAGAGCAGTTGGGTTAGGTGTCTTGGGATATCATTCATATTTACAAAAGAATATGATTCCTTTTGAGAGTTTTGAGGCAACTCAGTTCAATGCTCGTGCATTCAAGCATATTCAAGAAGAGGCTGAAAAAGCAACTCAAGAACTAGCTCATATTTATGGAGAACCAGAATTACTCAAGGGATATGGACGTAGAAATTCTACAACAATGGCAATCGCTCCTACCACTTCTAGTTCTGCTATTTTAGGGCAAGTTTCTCCTGGTATAGAGCCTTTTTCAAGTAATTATTATAAAGTGGGACTTTCAAAAGGAAACTTTATGAGGAAGAATAAGTATCTTACTCAACTTTTAGATGAAAAAGGGCTAAATAATGAAGATATATGGCGTAGCATTCGTCTTTCAGATGGTTCTGTACAACATCTTTCAGAACTTTCTGCTCACGAGAAGAGTGTCTTTAAAACATTTAAGGAAATTTCCCCAATGGAGATTGTAACACAAGCTGCACAACGTCAGCAATATATAGACCAATCTCAAAGTTTGAACTTAAATATACCTCCTACAATGCCAGTAAGAGATGTAAATAAGGTGCTTATAGAAGCTTGGAAACTGGGAGTGAAGAGCCTTTATTATCAGAGAAGTCAATCTGTGGCTAAAGAAATGATTATGAATTTTGTCAATTGTAGTAGTTGCGAATCTTAAATATAAATTAAAATCCTATGGATAAGCATCATTTATTATTGATTATACACCTAATATCAGCAACAGTATGGATAGGAGGTCATCTGGTGTTACTTTTAGGATTTTTACCTAAAGCATTGAAGCATAAGAACTTCGATTTTATATCTCGTTTCGAGAAGACATATGAACCTATAGGAATGCCTGCACTGCTTCTTTTAGTAATAACAGGTATTATGATGGCTTATGATTTAAATGCTCCTTTTTCTTCGTGGTTTTCTTTCTCTACAGGTATAGAAACTGTAGTTTCATTGAAAATTATAGGGCTTTTGACTACTATATGCTTTGCTATTAGTGCTCAAACAAGGGTATTGCCTAAGCTTGCAAAAGGTAAAATACAAAAACTTCCAGAAATGGCTGTACATATATTATGTGTGACCTTAATTGCTATAACCTTATTAATCTTGGGAAGTACCATTCGTAATGGAGGATTTCTCTTGTAAAGGTTATTTTTTATTATGACTACTTTTGAAGATTACTTACGCTTGGAGAAAAATTACTCTCCTCACACAGTGACAGCTTATCTTGCAGATATAGAGGAATTTACTAATTTTTTAAAGGATAAAGATTCCTCTGTAGAACTCTCCAAAGTGAATTATCCACTAATACGTTCGTGGATAATTCACCTAGTGGAGAATAAGGTTTCCAATAGAACTATTAACAGAAAAATTGCTTCTCTGAAAGCCTATTACTCTTTTCTAATTCGTTCTTTAGTTATAACCCATTCTCCTTTTCTACAACATATTCCTCTAAAAACACAGAAAAAAGTATCTATTCCTTTTTCTGAAAAAGAGATAGATCAGGTTTTGTCTCTTCCTATGGAGGATTCAATCTATTCTCAACTCCGTAATAAAACGATAATAGAGCTTTTC
>CAJPPS010000280.1 GCA_905372595.1 uncultured Capnocytophaga sp.
CAATTCTTTTTTGATACGCTCCAGTCCGTGAAGATAGCGGGCAGGCTTCTTGCCGAGGTATCCGTGCTTGAAGTTATAGCGCTTTTCGGTGCCGTCCTCAAGGGTAGTTTTTCCTTTCTTTTCCGCAGGACAATAGAGTTTTGCCCATTGGGTAATATCAGGAGAATAACAGAAAATTGGATAAAATTCTGTAGATTCGACCCTCATTAGTTTGCCACTGGAGGTAATGCGTTCGTAGTAATCTACCTCATATACATTGAACTCTTTTAATAGCTCAGGTGTTACAAAACGGCTGTAGCTATTGTGGTTGGTGATAGTGTCCTTAGTAACTATCTTGAAATAGTCATTAGGGAGGTTGCCTTTGTCCTTGAAAGTTTTATTTTTTGGTAGTGTAGCACGCCCACTTACAGGGATCTGAAATTCATCATATAGCTGTACTAAGGCTTCGTGGTAGTCCCAGCCTGTTTGCTCCCTAACAATATTGATAGGAAAATGAGAATCTCCGCCAAAGTCCTTGATATACCAAATATTATCTTTGGACTTATATACGTGTGCAGAGGGATTTTTTTCATCACGATAACAAAAATTCTTATTCAGTACGAGGTTTGGCACATACTTTTTAAGAATATCCAAGCCGTTATCTGTGTTGTCGTACAAATCACGTTCATTTCTCTTATAATCCATAGTAACTTCTTTTTTTTCCATAACTATAAAAGAAAGCCGTGCCCATATTGCGCAAAAGAACACGGCATTCAGAAGCTATGGATTTAGTTTATTGCAAAATATATAATCAACATCTATTAATGTCTATCAGTTGTTCTATAGGTTTTTTCAGAATTTTCTCCAAAACTAACAATGTAGAATAATGAGTAAGAGAATCACTATTACGATATAATCTATCATATATAGCTTTAGGTGTTACTCTAAGTTCTTCAGCTAACCTACCTACATATTTTTTCTTTATTTCTTCTTTTACATCTTTCTTTAAAAAGATTTCCATATTGGCACTTTTTTTGCGACTTATATTACAGACGCAAATTTACGAATAATATTTCAATTTGCAATATAAAATATTATATTTTGTAATAAAATATCTTTTTTAAATATATGTTATTGAAAATTAATTACTTAAATTTGTCTATTATGATTACTAAAGATAAAATATTAGAGAATATCTCCAAAATTCGTGTAAATAAGAAGATTACACAAAAGAGTATCGCTGAATTTTTGGAAATAGAACAAGGTAGTTATAGTCTCTTAGAGAGAGGAGAGAGAGATTTAACTATTGACCGCTTATTGCAAATCGCTATTTTCTTTAAAATGGACGTAGTGGATATTATAACATATCCCAATAAGGGGGCGTATAATAAAGAAAATGAAGAGGATATAAAAGCTATTTTGCAAATAGAACTTAAAAAAGATAAGAAAGATCAAGTAATGAAACTTATCTTTGGGGATAACAGCTTAGAGATATTAAATAACTAATATGAAAAAAGCATCTATAAGTATATTTTTATCAATAATAGCTATTATAACTTGTATTATTAACTTTTTTGTGTTCAATATAAGGGTTGCTCCCTATGAGTTTGATGTATATGGAGTATTAGTTGGTATTTTAGGTATATTAGTTACGTTTTTACTGGGCTGGCAAATATTTAGTGTATTTCAGATGAAAAAGGAAATAGACAAACTAAAAGCTGATATTTCCCAAGAGGTAAATACAGAAATAGAAAAACTTAGAGAAGAAGTTAAAGAACATATAAATCAGATGAATAATGATATTAAGAATTCTGGATATATATTAGGTTTTGAGTTCTATAATACAATATTAACTGATTATTATATGAAAAATAGTGGTGGAAGTCTTTCATTTTTTAGTGAGTTCAAAAATCTAATATTCTTCCTATTATATGCTAATAACATACCTTCCCCTTTCTATGAGGAAAGAGTGGAACCTGCAGTGAAACTATATTTAGATAAATTGATTATTTTATGTAAGAAGCACAAATTTCAAATTAGGAATTTAACTCCTTTAATAAAGGAAGAATTATTGGAAAAAATTGATATATCCACAGAAGAAAATAAAAAAATAGATTTTTCCTTTTTGATAGCTACCTTGAAGGGAACTATATAAAAGATAATAAAAACAGAAAAAAACAACAAGTTTCGTCAAGGAATCTGAAAGGATAAGTAATTTCATTGCGCAAAAGAAGTCTCGTAGAAGTGTAGAGAAGATCAGAACGCTTTTGAAAGAATTTAACCAATTGGTTATAGAGAAGATGAATACAAAACGTACTTCCTATATATTGCCAAAGGAACCTGACAAGTATTCACAAAGTGAAGCGATCGCAATAGTACTCAATGAGAAGACAAAGAAGATCTTTCAGGAGCTGGAAAAGTTTGTATTCTATATAAAGAAGGAATACCAATTAATATTCTAACAGCTATTGCATAAAAACTTTTTATGCATAAAGAAAAAAATATGCAGTTTTTATGCAGAATTAGAGTTGTAAATCAATGAGTTATGAGCCTGCATACGAATCATAACATTTTTACTATATATTTATAAGTGTAAGTGTAAAAAAATATATAT
>CAJPPS010000281.1 GCA_905372595.1 uncultured Capnocytophaga sp.
TTTTCTTCTTGTGTCGGTTAGCTCTTGCTCTTTTTTTGCGTTTGTGCGTAGCCACTTTATGTCTTTTTCTTTTTTTTCCGCTTGGCATGTTGTTATAAATTAAAAATTAATACTCCGTTATTTCTTTTTGGTGGTTTTTTCTTTTACTTTTACCTTTGTTTTTATTGATTGCACAAATACTTTAGCTGGCTTGAAAGCAGGGATATTATGTGCTGGGATGGTAATGGTCGTGTTTTTAGAAATGTTACGTCCTGTTTTTTCAGCTCTAGCCTTAATAATGAAGCTACCAAAACCTCTGAGGTATACATTATCTCCACTCTCCAAAGATTCCTTTATCCCATCCATAAAGTGCTCTACAATATTCTGCACCTCTGTTTTCTCAACCCCCAATTTCTCAGAGATCTTCGCTACAATTTCTGCTTTTGTCATATTTTTCTTTATTTAAAAGTCAAATTATACAATATATATACCCATAGCTTCATTTGTTATTTGGTAGGTTAAGAAACTACTTAATTTATAGCTATCTTTGGGTTTGTTTTCGGAGTGCAAATATACGAATAAATTACAAACCAACAAGTTAATAAAAAAATTTTTTTTCTCCTGAGATGTATCGCATAGAACGAACAAAATTTCATTTTATACAAACAATTGATTATCAGCTGATTGATTTTTATAAAATCATAAAGTACCCCCTAGAAAGTTAAATATCATAAAAAAATTGAAGATTGTATAAAAAAAGTAATACTTTTGCCCCCAGAACATATAATAAGATACATAATGAAAAAAGTATTTTTTTTGCTCATGCTTGCTTTGGGGGTAGTCTCTTGTAAGACACAAGGCACCATTGCCAAGAGTACCCAAGGTACCCGCCAGGCCAACAAAGTAATCAAAGGAGAATGGACACTCTCTTCTGTTACTTATAATGAAAAAGGTAAGTATGAAATCACCTTGCTCAATGATACTTCTAAAGAATGCTTTGAAGGAAGTTATTGGAAATTTGTTCCAAATAACTACCGAGGTATCTACGCTATTAACAAGGCTGGATGTGCAGGAGGCGATCGTCATTTTATCTTTACCGTACAGGAAATGGACAAATCTACTGGGTATTATGACTTTTTGCTCAAACCAACCAACGAAAAGTACCAATCCGATACCAATGCGGGCGTACGCCTACATTTGGCTTATCTCTCTGAAAATGAGATGCGCTGGGAACAAACCGTTCGTGTAGACGGCAAACCTTTCGTTATTACAATGAACTTTACAAAAAATTAAATAATTATCTATGACAAAAGTATTCAAACACATAACTTTATTCCTTGTAGCAGGCTTACTTTTTGTAGGCTGTGAAGCTATTAATAATTCCAATAAAACCCAGCGCGGAGCTGTGATTGGGGCTGCCAGTGGAGCAATTCTTGGGGCTATCCTTGGTAACAACGTAGGTAGTGGTGGCAATAGCGAACTCGGTGCTGTTATTGGTACAGCTGTAGGAGGTGCCGCAGGTGCCATTATCGGAAACCAAATGGACAGACAAGCCAAGAAAATAGAAGAAGAAATCCCTGGTGCTGAAGTAAAACGAGTAGATGATGGTATCGTAGTTACCTTTGATGAAAAAAGTGGGGTTACCTTTGCCTTCAATAAGGCAGACCTTACCGATGAGGCTAAAACCTTGCTCAACAAGATGGTAACTGTTCTTAAGGAATATCCTGATACCAACGTGATTGTAGCAGGACATACTGATAGCAAAGGAAAAGCAGCCTATAACATGGGACTTTCCGAAAGACGTGCTAAAGCAGTTACTAACTTCTTTACTTCTAACGGACTCAATGCTTCTCGCTTTACCACTAAGTGGTTCGGAGCTACCCAACCTGCTTATGACAATGCTACTGAAGAAGGACGTGCCAAGAACCGTCGTGTAAACATCGCTATCGTTCCTAATGAAAAAATGAAGGAAGATGCAAAAAAACAAGCTCAACAGTAAATTTTCATAGTTATTATTGTTTTAGTTATTCTATTTGAAGAGGTGCAGCAATGTACCTCTTTTTTTTGCTCCTAAGCGACTATTTATTAATTTTTATTCGTATATTTGCGCAAAAATACAAACATATGAACAGTATTACCTCAACTGATTTTACTTTTGAAAATCAAAAAGCTGTTTACAAAGGAAAGGTACGCGATGTATATACTATAGGAGACGACCTTCTGGTGATGGTAGCCACTGATAGACTTTCCGCTTTTGACGTTATTCTACCTAAAGGAATCCCTTACAAGGGGCAAATTCTTAACCAAATAGCCAGTGAAAACTTGCAGCTAACAAAAGACATAGTCCCCAATTGGCTATTGGATACTCCAGACCCCAATGTGTCGGTAGGTCTCTGCTGCGAGCCACTAAAGGTGGAGATGGTTATACGTGGTTACTTGGCAGGACATGCCGCCCGTGAATACAAGGCAGGAAAGCGCACCCTCTGTGGAGTGCCCCTACCTGAGGGACTTGTAGAGAATGCTCCCCTACCCTCCCCTATTATTACGCCTTCTACCAAAGCAGACAATGGCACTCACGATGAGGATATCTCCCGTGAGG
>CAJPPS010000282.1 GCA_905372595.1 uncultured Capnocytophaga sp.
TAATATAAGATTTTTAGGCAAAATTAAAAAATATTTTTAGATTGACAAAATAAATTTAATGGTTTGTTATGTAAAATTTCAATTTGTTTTTTAATAATTGAAAATCAGTACTTTTTTTTGTAGATTTTAGAAACTAACATAGTGTTATGGTAAAAAAATATGGAATGCCACTAGTGGCATTCCATATTTTTATGATTGGCTTTCTACATAGAGAGTTCTTATAAATCAAAACCAATATCTTTTCTGAAGTATATGTTTTCGAAATGTATTTTTTCGAGTTCTCTATATGATTTTTTTAGAGCTTCCTTAAAATTATTATCTAAAGAGGTGACAGCTAAAACACGTCCTCCATTAGTAATAATTTTTCCGTCTTTTTCAGAGGTTCCTGCGTGGAAAACGATACTTTCTGTCTCATTATCAAGCCCTGAAATTACTTTTCCTTTCTGGTATTCTTCAGGATAACCACCAGATACAGCTACTACTGTAGTGGCACTTCTTGGATCAATAGAAAGGTTTATCTTATTCAAATTTCCTTCAGCAGTAGCCTTTAAGAGTTCTACAAGATCTGTTTGGATACGAGGAAGGACAACTTCTGTTTCAGGATCGCCCATCCTTACATTGTATTCTATAACGAAAGGATCATCTCCTACTTTGATAAGCCCAATGAAGATGAACCCACGATAGGTAACGCACTCTATTTTAAGCCCTTTAAGTGTTGGGATAATAATACGCTCAAGGACTTTCTCCATAAAAGATTTATCAGCAAAAGGCACAGGAGAAACGGCTCCCATACCTCCCGTATTAAGCCCAGTATCTCCTTCTCCAATACGCTTATAATCCTTCGCTGTAGGAAGAATTTTAAAATGTTCTCCATCGGTAAGTACAAAACAGCTGAGTTCTATTCCCTTAAGGAATTCTTCAATGACAACTCTCTGGCTAGCCTTACCGAATTTTTCCTCTAAAAGCATTCTCTTGAGCTCAGCTTTTGCTTCTTGTAAATTATCCAAGATAACTACACCTTTACCAGCAGCTAGTCCATCGGCCTTGAGTACATAGGGAGCTTGCATTGTTTCCAAGAAAGAAAGCCCTTCTTCTATAGTTTCCTTGGTAAAGCTTGCGTATCGAGCAGTAGGAATATGGTGTCTTTCCATAAAAGCTTTAGCAAAGTCTTTACTTCCTTCCAGAAGAGCTCCTTTTAAGGAAGGTCCTACTACTAGAATAGAAGAGAGCTCCTTATCTTCTAGAAAAAACTCGAAAATCCCTTTTACCAAAGGTTCTTCAGGACCTACCACAACCATTTCAATTTTTTTCTCTAGGCAGAATTGCTTTATCTGTGGAAAATCAGTAACTCCAATGGCTATATTTTCTCCTACTAAGGCAGTTCCAGCATTACCGGGAGCAATGTAAAGATGCTTACATAAAGGGCTGGAGGATAATTGGCGAGCAAAGGCGTGTTCTCGTCCTCCGGATCCTAATAAAAGTATATTCATTATCGTATTCTTAGATTATAATAAACTGTGTAGATATTCGCTTACATTATTGTAAATGCGTTCCTGTATATTTGAAATATCAGCTTTAATGAACTTTTTGCCTATCAGATGTTCATAAAGTTCTATATATCTCTCAGAGATAGAAGATATGTGAGCATCAGTCATCTCAGGAATCTGTTCTCCTTCTCTTCCTTGGAATCCATTTTCAATAAGCCATTGTCGGACGAATTCCTTAGAAAGTTGCTTTTGAGGTTCTCCCTTTTTGAGGCGTTCTTCATAACCTTCCAGATAGAAATAACGAGAAGAATCAGGAGTGTGTACTTCATCAATAAGAACGATTTCTCCATTTTTTGTCTTTCCAAATTCGTATTTGGTATCTACTAGGATAAGTCCTTTTTCTCGTGCAATTTCAGACCCTTTTTTGAATAGAGCATAGGTATATTTCTCAAGAATAGTATAATCTTCTTCTGTTACAATTCCTTTTTTGAGGATATCTTCACGTGAGATATCCTCATCGTGAGTGCCATTATCAGCCTTTGTTGTAGGAGTAATGATAGGAGAGGGCAGAGGAGCATTTTCCTTAAGTCCTTCAGGAAGAGTAACTCCACATAAGGTACGCTTACCTGCTTTGTATTCTCGAGCAGCGTGCCCAGCTAGGTATCCACGGATAACCATCTCTACTTTAAAAGGGGTACAACGTAACCCTACTGATACATTCGGATCGGGAGTATCCACGAGCCAATTAGGGACAATACTACTTGTTTGCTTAAGGGATTCACAAGCAATTTGATTAAGAATTTGCCCTTTGTAGGGGATTCCTTTAGGCAGAATGACATCAAAAGCAGAAAGCCTATCGGTAGCAATCATTACTAAGAGGTCTTCCCCAATAGTATATACATCACGTACTTTACCTTTGTACACGTGTTTTTGATTTTCAAAATTAAAATCAGTAGAAGTAATACTATTCATATAGCGTTATTTT
Organism: uncultured Capnocytophaga sp.; assembly: GCA_905372595.1. GTDB lineage: Bacteria > Bacteroidota > Bacteroidia > Flavobacteriales > Flavobacteriaceae > Capnocytophaga. The sequence goes on from CAJPPS010000282.1 coordinate 2,473, forward strand.
TTTGCAAATGTACAAAATAATAATTAAAAATCAGCAGTTCAGATTAAATAAATACCAAACTATATTTATAAAAACAAAAGAGGTACCATAGGGTACCTCTTC
>CAJPPS010000283.1 GCA_905372595.1 uncultured Capnocytophaga sp.
CAATAAAATTATCAATTATTTTTTTACTTTCTTTATCTATTTCACGATTATTCCCTTTTATATTGGTAACTTCTTTATATATTTTGAACCAATTATCATTTTTAAAAACATTTATTCGTATTCTTTCCGTTGCTTGAGCAATCCAATACTGTATTTTTTGAATAAAATTTGCTTGTTGTTGCTCATTAGAAAGTACTAATTCCTTATCTTCGGGGACAATAAGAATATGAGAAAGACTAGAGAGCTTCAATCGGAACATCCTAGGAAGGTTCGAAAAAGAAATAAAGATACAATAATGCCCTAACTTAGCGACTTCTTCTATAAATTGGTAACCCTGTGGTTCTGTCATAGTAAGCTCGGAAGGAGGAACATTGGGATTATCCCAGATACGAAAATCCACAATCGCCACCTTATAAGCATTGGTTACATCTTGTTCTATTCTCTTCAGAGCCTCAGAAGTTTTTGTACATAGGGTTAGTGATAAGCCTTTGTCCTGACCTTCTTTAATAAGATTCTCCAACCTGCTTGGGTCGTCATCTAGGATAAGTACCTTATGAGGTTCCTCTGTTAAGGAAATAGGATAATCAATAGTAAATAATTCCTCTGCTTTAGTACAAAGTATTCCTATAGTCTGGGAAGAGCTCTCCTTTACCTGACTGAGAAGTTCTTCCTTTTGCTTACTATCAGGAGCTGTCTGTATGATTTGAGTAAGCCAGTCTCTATAATAATCCGAGTGCTTCCCATCCTTTACATCGTGCCTGATAATGGAAAGCATCCCCTGCATATGAGCGTACTGATACCCATCTTCCTTTTCCAATGGAGATATTCTTTGCATACTGTTAAAAGCACGCCTTTCATCTGAGGAAGACACTGGTAATTGAATAAAATGATATCCTAAAGCATAGAGAGAAATAATTTGCTTATAAGGGTATCTACTAAGGATTTCAGCTCTGGAACAGAATGAGATAAATAATACAGGAGTATCTATCTCTCTATCGAGTGCGATTTCTTTCTGTACCAGATTAATCCCCCAGAAGTCCGTATAAGAATGTGATTTCCCTTGTTCTTCCCAAATAAGCTCACAGAGAACTATCAAGGCATCATAATCGTTATTTCGCACTAAGGGAAGTTTTTCCTTAAATGAATCTAAATCATAGACAAAGTCATAGATTCTATTGATTTTACTTTTTCCTAAAAATTTTCTTTCAAAGAATTTTTGTATCTTTTCTTGAGAATTACGATAGGATTCATTGAGGCATAGGAGTAATTTCTGTATCATTATTCTTTGGTTTGAGTCTATCTTCCTCTTCATAGAAGCATAAATCATGATTTTTCAGGAAAAGAAATAATCCTTTTATGAATGAATGAAGGTCTTTTTTATTGCAATCCAGCTGATGTGTGGCTATATTTCTTCTATTGGTAATTATACCTATATATCTTAACAATGTATCTATAAAAATATCTGGATCTTGTTGTTTTTTGGGGGCTATTTTATCCAACCATTGTTCCTTTATTTCATTCATTTGAATATCTCGTGTATTGGTTAAGTATAGCAATCTATTATACATACTGATATCCGATTCCCTAATCTTATAAATAGATTCAAGAATATTAAAAAGATATACCACAATAATAGCATTATTCTTCTTTTTCACTGAAATAATATCATCCTTAGCGCTGTTTTCCAGCTGAAAATCATCATATAGGATTTTCTCCGAAACAAATCCAAGATAAAGTTCCCAAGATTCTCTGAACTTTCCGAGAATTTTTTCTTTAGAAACCACATAAGTTTGCTCTTCTTGAGTTTCTTTCTCAAGATAAGACTTATGAAGAATTTCTATCATTTCTCCTGAAATTGCAGTTACAGTTATTTTATCATCTTTTATCTTTATACTCTTACTATTTATCGTCTTTTCTGCTTTTCTCCAGAAAGCAGTTTCCCACCAATAGACTTCTTCATTCTCTTCCAGTTCTCTTATCATAGGGGAAAAATTATTATAAAGAAATGCAATGGTTTTATCCTTACAAAGTACATAAATCAATTTTAGGAAACTGAAATAGTTCTCCAATAAGGATTTTGTATCATTTTGTTCGTCTAATCCTTTTTTCTGCCAATAGGCAAGTGCCCCAAGCCTATTGATTTCCTTATATGATTTCCATTTGTTGGAAGCTGTAGTAATAAGAATAGGGCAAGAGAATTTCTCTTTTTTTAATTCTTTCAAGACCTTTATACCTGAAATATCTTCTATAGGGAGTTCTCCTTTTTCTTGCTTGAGCCGCAAGTCCAAAATCAGTAAAACAATCTGATTTGTATTCTCCTTAAGTCTTTTTTCTTCGTTTAATATGCGCTGAACAATCTCCTTTTCATCTTCTTCCTTCTGGGGTACTATAACTGCAAAATTATCACTCTCTCCTCCATAAATCATTCTTTGGAATATCTTAGCCCAACCCTCTTGCGCTTGGTCATCCACATAAATAATCTTAGGGGGTACTTCTTGAAAACTCTTTCGTATATCTGAAATTATATCCGAAATACTTTTTTTACTTCGTTGTATATTGCATCCTTCTATAT
>CAJPPS010000284.1 GCA_905372595.1 uncultured Capnocytophaga sp.
AAGAACATAGCCGTAAGTCGGTCGAGTTCTAAGCCTGTGTAAGCCAAGGCTTCTACTGTATTTTTAAAAGTAGCAGGTTCAGGATTTTGGGTAATACTATTGATTTGGGCAAGGCTTTCGGCGATAGCTTTTTCAATAGTTGGTAGATAGTCAGTAGGAGTAAAGCGCGAAAAGGGCGCCGCGTTATAAGGGGTTTGAAACATAGTATGTATATTTTAATGATGAATGGGCAAAGATACAACTTATTATTATAGGTAAATAAAAAGAGATACAATAATTTGTATCTCTTTTATATAATCTAAGAAGAAAATAGCACTTTATACATTTCCTTCATCTGGAAGGATGCCTGCATATCCCTTCATAATTCCGTGTTGAGATTTGCGAACAAACTGAAGGATTTCATCTCTTTCTAAAGTTGCTTCCATTTCAGCCTCTATATATTCCAAGGCGTGAGAAGTACTAAGTTTCTTTTGGAAAAGAATACGATAGATGTTCTGTATTTCACGAATTTTCTCGGTGGAGAAACCTCGACGATGTAGCCCAATAGAGTTTACCCCTACATAGGAGAGAGGATTACGAGCTGCCTTAACATAAGGAGGTACATCTTTTCCTACTAAGGAACCTCCTGTAACAAACGCATAACTCCCAATAGAACAGAACTGATAGACAGCTGTCATTCCAGCCATTACAGCACAATCTCCTACAGTTACATGTCCGGCTAAGGTGGTGCCATTGGAGAAAATACAATTGTCCCCCACGATACAGTCATGAGCGATATGAGAGTAAGCCATAATCAGGCAGTTGTTCCCCACCACAGTACGCATGCGATCTACCGTTCCTTTGTTGATAGTAACGCATTCGCGGATGGTAGTGTTGTTCCCTATATGGGTAGTAGTTTCTTCTCCTTTGTACTTAAGATCTTGAGGAATAGCTGAGATAACCGCTCCTGGGAATATTTTACAGTTTTTCCCAATACGAGCCCCTTCCATAATGGTTACATTAGGACCTATCCAAGTACCTTCTCCAATCTCTACATTTCTGCAAATAGTAGAGAAAGGTTCTACTACCACATTCTGAGCGATTTTAGCTTCAGGGTGTATATTGACTAAGGGATACATCATATTACTCTTGATTATCGTCTCTTTTTACTATTTTAGCCATAAGCTCTCCTTCAGTTACGAGTTTACCATTGGCATAGGCATACCCCTGCATATGGCAGATTCCACGACGAATAGGGGTGAGTAACTCTAACTTAAAAATAAGAGTATCTCCAGGAAGTACTGGATTTTTGAATTTGACATTGTCAATCTTCATAAAGTAAGTCAGGTAGTTTTCAGGATCAGGTACAGTGCTAAGAATCAGTACTCCTCCAGCTTGTGCCATTGCCTCTATCTGAAGTACACCTGGCATTACGGGAGCTCCAGGGAAGTGCCCCACAAAGAAAGGCTCATTCATGGTAACATTCTTTGTAGCAATTACATGTTTATCTGAAAGTTCAAACACCTTATCCACCAATAACATAGGAGGACGATGTGGAAGAAACTTCATAATCTTTACAGTATCAAACAAAGGAGCCTGATTAATATCTATCTTAGGAATATCATTTTTACGTTCATTGGCAATAATTTTAGAGAGCTTCTTAGCAAATTGAGTATTCGTAAAATGTCCAGGCTTATTAGCTATAACTTTTCCACGGATACGAACCCCTACAAGAGCTAAATCTCCTACCACATCTAATAGCTTATGGCGAGCAGCCTCATTGGAGTAATGAAGTGTAATATTATCTAATACACCATTTGGCTTTACTGTAACATTATCTCTGTCAAAAACTTTTTTGAGTTTATCCATTGTCTCAGTAGAAGGCTCTTTATCTACATATATAATAGCATTATTGAGGTCTCCTCCCTTGATAAGTCCTCTGTCCAGAAGTACTTCTAATTCGTGTAGAAAACTGAAAGTACGAGCACTAGCTATCTCCTCTTTGAATTCAGAGAGAGATTTCATATAGGCATTTTGGGTTCCTAATATCTTAGTTCCAAAATCCACCATTGTAGTTACTTGGTACTCTTCTGAAGGAATAATAGTAATTTCAGAACCTGTCTCCTCATTTCTATAAGAGATTACCTCCTGTACAATATATTCCTTACGTTCTGCTTCTTGTTCCACAACTCCCACTTTCTCAATGGCTTCCACAAAGAACTTAGCCGATCCATCCATTATAGGAGGTTCAGGAGCATCTAATTCAATAGAAACATTATCCAAATTCATTCCCACTAATGCAGCAAGAATATGCTCACAGGTCTGTATTTTTACTCCTTTTTTCTCTAGGACAGTACCTCTCTCAGTACTTGTTACATAGTTCGCATCTGCTTCTATGATGGGGTTGCCCTCCAAATCCAATCGAACAAATACAAATCCTGTATTCTCATTGGCAGGTTTTAGAGTGAGGGTTACATTCCTTCCTGTATGGAGCCCTTTTCCTTGTAAGGTAATAGAGCCAGCTAATGTATGTTGTTTCACAAGATATATTTTTTAATTACGTAATTTTCTAA
>CAJPPS010000285.1 GCA_905372595.1 uncultured Capnocytophaga sp.
TGGCTATACGCTTAGCCTCACGGGTTTTACCAGTTCCAGGAGGCCCCTGTAGAATGATTTGATGCTTGTACTTTAGAAGTTCGGTAGTAAGACTATTCTCTTGTGTTTGTGTATTTTCATTCATAATATTTAGTAAATATTGAGCATATTTGATTCCTTTAATATCAGAATTATAAGTAGTTACATCAGTGAGTGTTTTTCGAGGTAAGGTAAAATCAAGATTCCATTCTCCCTTTTTAAGCCACTTGACCTGACGACAATGTAAAAATTCTTCTCTTTCTTCATCAAAATAGTAATCGGAAGTTACTCTGCCATAGCCTAATAAGGTTTTAGTTCCTTTCTTTACAATAACAATATCTCCTTCATTCATTTTATTACAGAAATCATCAATAGCAGATACATTATTGCGTTGGTCTTCTCCTCCTCTATAATTATCTATTAGAGCGTCAAGAATAGATTTTCTATCTGTATAATTTTCTAAATCACCCAATTCGTCCCAGCCAATAGCCATAATTCCTTCGTTATAAAATTCCTGCCATTTAGAAGCCTGTTCACCTGGACTATAGAGCCAATAAAGTTTTGTCGCTTCATCTCCCTTGCTTATATTTTGATATACAATATCCTGTGCTAATAGTAAAGGAAAATCAAAACCTTTAGGAATAAATGTTTTCTCAATAGAAAGCGATATATCATTATTAAGAAGAGTAACTATATGATTAAGTAATTCTATAAAATGATAATATTTCTCTTCTTTTTTAGTAGGAATATCCAAATATTCACATAGTTTCTTATAGACCTCCTTCTTATAGAAAGTATTTTCATCAGGATTCTGCATTGTTAGCAAAAAGGAAAGTGTTCGCTCGTCCAACTGATGATTGAAATTTACTTTATTGAGCTTTTTTTTCAATTCTTCTATGCTATTTTCTGCAAAATCTTTAGCCCTCTTTAGTTTCGTATAAAAGTCATCAGAACCATAGATTATAAGAAATAAATTTCTTAGCTGTTCAGGAAAATATTTACCTAATGCATCTAAGAAACTAAAAGGATTTTGATATACTAAGTTCCCTCTTTTTCTAAAAGCTTCTTTGAACATTTCATAGAAATCATCAGTATCTATATCCCAATATTGCTGAAAATGTTCTATTGCTTTCCACTTATACACTTCATCTTCGTTGGAAGGATCTTCCTGAAGAAAAATGATATAATGTTGAATAAGTTCTTTTATTTTTTCATCCATAATGCGAAAGTTGTCTCTGTTATGATTATTAAGATAGTATAAATATAAAAACACTGCAAAGATACAACGAATATCTATGATAAACAAAAGTTATTCCAATTCAAATCTTTTTCGTACCTTTGCAAGACATAAGAAATAGTAACTTCCATCAATCCAAAAATATTTAAAATTATGAGCAAAATAACCTTACAAGCTGATATACAAAAAGTTAACCTCCCTATTGAGAAAATAATAGGTATTCCTAATATTGTCACTATTAAAGCAATGGAAGAAGCTCAAAAACTTATGAATGATAAGAACACTAAGTTCTTTACTGATTTAAGGGATTTCTTAGATTACTTGAAAAGATAAGACCTTTGGTCTTATAATAATCCGTGTAGATTGCAGTAGCATAATTATACAAACACAGAAAATCTGTGAAATCCGTGGGAGCTTTTTTATTCGAGAAGACTTTTAACAGACATCTACATATATAAACAGAGATGAACAAAAAAATTACCCTCATTGATTGGGGATTAAAAGACTATAAAGAGGCTTGGGAAGCGCAAGAAGCGCTTTTTCAGGCTACTATTGACCAAAAAACCGCTAATCGCAGTGCGGAGAACCCCTCCCCTACTCCTAATTACTTGATTTTTGTAGAACACCCTCATGTGCTGACCCTCGGCAAAAGCGGTGTGATGGAGCACCTGCTTATGAGCGAGGAGTTCCTTAGGGCAAAACATATTTCCTTCTATAAGGTAAACCGCGGAGGAGATATCACCTACCACGGACTGGGGCAGGTAGTGGGTTACCCTATATTGGACTTGGACAACTTCTTCCCTGACATCCATAAGTATCTACGCTCATTGGAAGAGGTCATTATCCTTACCCTTGCCGACTATGGTCTTAAGGGCGAACGTAGTCCTGGGGAAACAGGAGTATGGTTGGACGTGGGCACGCCCAAGGCGCGCAAAATCTGTGCTATGGGGGTGAGAGCTTCCCGCTGGGTAACCATGCATGGCTTCGCGCTCAATGTGAATACGGACTTGAGTTACTTTGGTTATATCGTACCCTGCGGTATCGCTGATAAGGCGGTAACTTCCCTCAAGGCGGAACTGGGCAGAGAGGTACCCATGGAAGAAGTGAAGCAGCGTATCACCACACATTTCTTGGAGGTATTCGCCGCTACACTATGATAAGTTACATCTTCTTATAACGCTCTAAGAGCTTGAGTTGTTCCTTGTCAAACTGATAAGGATCATTGCGAATTACAAGCTGTCCTGCCTCATCTACCCAAGCGGTGAGGTAGGATATATCCACCACAAAGTGTTGCT
>CAJPPS010000286.1 GCA_905372595.1 uncultured Capnocytophaga sp.
ATATCTAACTGATTTTGAGCAGAAGAGAGCTGTTCTCGAGCTGAATTATATTCTCGCTGGGCTGTTTCCATTGTTGCTTGAGAAATTGTCTGCGCTTCAAATAATTTCTGAGAGCGTTCGTAAGATAGCTTAGCAGCCTGAAAATTAATCTGAGCCATTTTTAGATTATTTTCAAGCTTTTCCAGTTCTAATGTACTTGGAACAAGGCTGATAGAGGCTATAGGAGAGCTTTCCTCTACCATATCACCTATTTTTACAAAAATTTTATCGAGAACTCCCGATATTTGAGATTTTAGTTCTATTTCTTTGACAGGATATACATTCCCTGGTATGTATATCTCCTCTTTTATATCTCTATTCTCCAAAGAAATAGATACTTGCTCAGGAAGAGAATCATTCTTCTTATTCCAAAAGAATATTCCTACTCCTAGAAGAAGTATTAAAATAATAAAAATACGAATTTTCTTTTTCATAAACTATTCTATTTGTTGGTTTTACTTTTTTCGCCAAAAAGATTTAAAGCTCTCACCCAAGCCGTTTTTCTATAAGATATAAAAATATCTGCTAATAACAAAAATAGGGCAATAGCCAGAAACCACTGGAACTGATCCTTATAATCAGAGAATTCCTGTGATTCATATTCATTTTTTTCTATATTTTCAAGGGATTTTTGCAAATTCTCAATTACTTGTTGTGTATTAGCTCCATCGAAATACTTTCCATTGGTTTCCTGGGCAATTTGCTCTAATAGAGCCTGATTAAGCTTAGTTATAACTACCTCTCCATTTTGGTCTCTTTTAGGAAAAAATTGTCCGTTTTCCTTAATTGGAATCGTGGCTCCTTGTAAAGTGCCTAGACCTATGGTAAAAATACGTATGCCTTTATCTTTGACTTCCTGAAGAATCTCAGAAGCCCCTTGCTGATGATCCTCTCCATCGGAAAGAATTATCAGTATTTTGGAAGTTTGAGTACTATTCTCAAAATAGTTAATGGCTGTTTGTATGGCTTCTCCAATAGCTGTTCCTTGTGAAGAAAGCATATCCGTATTAATTCCTTGTAAGAATATCCTTGCTGAAGAATAGTCGGATGTCAGTGGAAGCTGAGGATATGCTTGTGCAGCATACGGAATGAAAGCAATCCGATCTCCGTGTAGTATCTCAATAGTTTCAGAGATAATTCGCTTGGCTTTCTCTATTCTATTAGGCTTAACATCCTCTGCAAGCATACTTTTAGAGACATCTATAGCAAAAACAATATCTACTCCCTCCCTCTTGACCGTTTCAAGCTTTGTTCCCACTTTAGGATTAGCAAGACCTACAATAATCATAGCAAAAATAAAAACAAATAGGACGAACTTAAGCCAAGTTTTGAAGAGAGAACGTTCTGGAACAAGTTTTGAAAGGCTAATTCGCTGAGCAAAAGCTTTACTCGCCCTTGCCTTCCAGAATTGTAATCCCAAGTAAGCAAGAGCAAAGAATGGAATGAGTAATAGTAAATAGAAATAAATTTTTTCTTCAATATGTATCATACGAAACCTCTAAATATAGTGTGTCTTAATGCAAATTCTCCTACAATACAAACCAATGCCAAGAATGCCCATAATCTAAATTTTTCTTGATATTGATAGTATTTTAGTTCTTCTATTTTTGATTTTTCTAACTTATCAATCTCAGTATAAATTTGTACCAATTTTCTATTATCAGTAGCTCTAAAATAATGCCCTCCTGTAGTCTGGGCTATTTGTGTAAGTAATTTCTCATCTATCTCTACAGGCACCATACCATATTGCCAAGAGCCATCAGGGTTATAAGCTATGGGAGAAAGTGCTTTACCATTAGTTCCTATACCAATAGTATAAACACGGATACCATATTGCTTGGCTAGTTCTGAGGCACTTAAGGGATCAATAACTCCTGTATTATTAACCCCATCAGTCATAAGAATAATCACCTTACTCTTGGTTTTACTATCCTTTAACCTATTAATAGCTGTTCCTAGCCCCATTCCTATAGCTGTCCCATCCTCTATTTCTCCGTGCTTAATCTCACTAAGTGACTGCAATACGATATTCTTATCTGTAGTTGCAGGTACTTTTGTATAACTCTCTCCTGAATAGACAACTATCCCTATTCGGTCAGAGACTCTGTCCCGTATGAACTGAGAAGCTACTCGCTTAAGTGCTTCTATTCTATTAGGTTTTAAGTCCATCGCAAGCATACTCTCGGAAACATCAATAGCTAGGATGATATCAATCCCCTCGGTAACTTTTGTCTTACTAATCTCAGAAGAAGAACGTGGGCGAGCCAAAGCTATAATCAAAAAAGAAATTGCTAATAACCTGAGAACAAATAAAATAAATCGGAATTGTGTTCGCCACGTCTGTATTCCTTGAATTCCTTGCAAAGAAGAGAAAAGCACTGAAGGAGTTTCTTTCTTTCGCCAAAACCATTGCCATACTACAAGTAAAGGGAGTAATAGAAACAACCAAAAGAATTGTGGATTAACAAAAGTAATTTCTCTCATTTTCTTTTATAAAATAGGATTCT
>CAJPPS010000287.1 GCA_905372595.1 uncultured Capnocytophaga sp.
AGTTTAGGGACTTTTTTCCTGTACTCAACGAAGGAGTGTCCAAATAGAAAGATCTAGACTATTTTTACAAATTTTCTTCTCAATTTCTTAAGTACCAGCTTAGTAATTCCTATATTTTTGTTAGGTTTCATTCTTGATGATTTATCTTATTTAGGTTTGTAATAGGATGGAAGTCAGAAACCTTTTTTGAAATATTGTCTCTATATTGTATTTTAAGGTATAAATTCTTTTGCCAAAATCATAACCAATAGAAAAATCCCTAATCTATAGAGATAGGGATTTGTGAGTTTTTGTAAAGCAAACCTATAACTTCTTGGTTGTGAGAGTCAGTTATTAACAGCCTCTACAGTGATAGCCTCGTTTTTCATTAGCTCTCGGAGTATATTTTCAATACCTTGCTTAAGGGTTCGTTTGGCTGAAGGACAGCCACTACAAGCACCTTGTAGGAGTACTTTCACTAGATTAGCTTCCTTGTCATAGGAAACGAATTGTATATGTCCTCCATCACTCGCTACAGCAGGTTTTACATATTGGTCAAGGATAGCGATAATCTTTCGGGAATGAATATCAAGGGTGGGGAGCCCTTTCTTCTGTACTTCTTTCTCTTGTGTTACCCCTTCAATAACGGACTTATTATCCATCAAGTAAGTACGGATAAATTCCCTGAGCTCCATAATAATCTCCTCCCATAATACACGAGGCTGGCGTGTGATGGATATATAATGACTGTCAAAGAAGACTTCTTTCACATAAGGAAAATGAAAAAGAGCCTGCGCCAGAGGAGAGATAGTTGCTTCCTCTACATTCTTGAATTCAAAGACCTTATCTACGAGCTTTTTATTGGCTACAAACTTCATTGCCATTGGGTTAGGGGTACTTTCTACGTAGATAGTTATAGGTACTTTTCGGGTAGCTTCTTCCTCAATAACTAAGGGTTTTTCAGCTTTGAGATAGTCTTCTATTTGTTGAGTTACTTCCTCTATAACATCCTTCCATTCTATAATAGGATGTGCTTGTAAAGCGATGAAATTGGCAGAGATAAAAACTGTTTTTATAAAGGGGAGAGCTAGAAGCTCTTGAGCAAGGGGAGAGAGGGTAGCCTCTTGGGGCTGGCTATATTCATAACTCCCTTTTACAAGAATTTTGGGGGCTTCTAGCTTGATGATCGTAGGATCAGCAGTATAATGTATTTGTAATTTCATAAAGCGTTATTAAACTTAGTTTTTTAGATGATAACAATGGCTTTTTGTAGGAGGAGGTTATTAGGTAAGGAAATTTTCTCTCCATTAGTTGTCCTTAATAGGGTATAGAAAGAACTAATATCCTTAATTTCTGCTTCTATAGGGAACTCATTGTCCAGAATACGGATTTTATCTCCAATCTTAAAGGGAAATGAGAAGAATACAATAATTCCAGCCGTAACATTGCTCAAAATAGACCATTGGGCGAAGAAAGCTACTCCTATTACGGTAAGTACAGAGGAAATAAAGAGAAATATCTGATCAGGCTTCACCCCCCATATGGAAACCAATACGACAAAGAGTAAGGCTACTAGAAGGATATCAATGTATTTTTTGACTAGTTGGGTACGTACTTCAGAAAAATTAGACTTTATACCAAATTTCTTGACAATAGTATCAGCAAATCGCTTAATAAGTATAAAAACAAGAATAACAATTAGGGTAGCGATAATTTGTGCATATCTCTCAGTGGAAAAATCAAAAAACTGCATAGAATACCTTTTTAGTTATAGGGGACAAAGATAGAAATTTATTTTTAAATAATATTAATAAGGCTTTGTTAATGTTTAGTGGAGGTGTTTAAATTGATTAAGAAAACTCTGAAGATAAGTTCTTTATACTGAATTTTTGTTAAATTACACAATGAAACTATTTTCTACAGGTTATCCTTAAAATAATGTCAATAAATTTTTTAACGAAAATTATTTATTTTTGCATTTTTTGTTTATTTTTGCCCCCAAATTACTAAATAATATTCTTTTGTAATGAAGAAAATATTAGAAAAACTAGCAATGAAAGGATCTAAATTATTGATTTTCACTCTGTTGTTTGTTTCTATAGGTACTCTGTGGGGACAAACCATTAGTGGAGTGTCAGCGCAGTCGCCTGTAGATTTTGCAGCGAATAGTGATTTTTCTGTAGGAGAACTCACTATAAGATTTAATATGCCTACAGGGCAAACCGCAGGTGAGTTGGATGTGAAACTTGCAGCAGGGATAGAGTATATCCCTAACACAGTAACAGCTACAAATGCAACTATAACACTTAAAACAGGTTCAACTGATGCTAATAGCCCTGTCTTTAGTTTTACAAATGCTTCAGGGGCTGTTACTATAAAGCTTAAACGTAAGGCAATTAAGGCAGTACTTACCAATACAGCTCTTGCTACAGGCTTGAAAGATCGGGCAGTCCTTACTATAGGAGGGGTATCAACTAACCCTGCTAAAGAGTCAAATCTTTACCAGCTACAACGTCCTACCCTAACGGTACAGCTACCTGTTACAGCAAGTGACGCATTGG
>CAJPPS010000288.1 GCA_905372595.1 uncultured Capnocytophaga sp.
TCTCTTTTTCTATATCATTTTTCTGAATCTCTCATAACAATTCCTTATTTTTTTGAGGAAAAAGAGCCTCAAAATTTTCTTGTAGAGACTTCTACTAGAGGTCCTCCTTGCGTCTAAAATTCTTCCGTTTTACTCACAATAAATCCCTTGAAAACTTCAGTTGGGATTCTATGGGTATGTATTATCAAAAATATATAATTATATCTTAGTTATCTTATTGTTACAACCTACTTTATGCGAAAGATTTTAGGTTTTTTCTTCTTTGTGAGTGTTTTTTCTCTTTATGGGCAGCAAACACTTACTTTGAGGATAGAAGACGCTTATAAGCAACCTCTTGCAAGTGCAGTAGTTCATTTCATTGGGAAGCACTATATAAGTGATGCTCAGGGAAGGGTAGTTATTAGTAAGCTTTCCCAAGGGAAATTCCCAATTAAAGTAAGTTATCTGGGCTTTACAGATTATGAATCTATTATTGTAATTCCTGCTCTGCAACCTTATGTTATTACTATGCAGGAGGAGATAACCCAGCTTACAGGGACTGTTTTTGTTAAGAGAATAGCTAAGCCTGTAGAGGTAACTTCTTCTATTGATAAAGTAAAGCTACAACAGAAATCAGGAGAGGAGCTGGCTAAGGTGGTTTCCTCAGTGGCAGGTGTATCAATGATTCAGACAGGAGCCACTATAGCCAAGCCTGTCATTCATGGCTTGCATAGTAATCGCATTCTGATTCTTAATAATGAAGTTAGGCAGGAAGGACAACAATGGGGGGCAGATCACGCGCCAGAAATAGACCCTTCTATAGCAGATAAAATTACAGTAGTCAAAGGAGCTGAAGCTGTTCGTTATGGTTCTGATGCACTTGGAGGAGTTATTGTAATTGCTCCGAATAGGCTTCCTTATGGAGATGGCTTGCACGGGGAGCTTTCGCCTTCTTTTGCTTCTAATGGACGTAAATTAGCTACGACATTTAAGCTAGAGAGTGCTATTCCCGGTTGGCACGATTGGGCTTGGCGCGTACAGGGAACTCTTAAGCGTTCGGGAGATATTCGTACTGCGGATTATGTACTGAATAATACTGCTGCACAGGAAGCTAATTTTTCGGTAGCTACAGGAGTCCAGAAAGAACAAGGTACAGCAGAGCTTTTCTACAGTAGGTATCAGAATGAAAGTAGTGTGTTCTATGGTTCTCATATAGGAAACTTGGATGATTTGCTTCGTAGGTTTGAGGTAGGACGTCCTTTGACTACTTTTCCTTTCTCTTACAGTATAGAAGCTCCTAAGCAAAAAGTTATCCATCACCTTTTGAAAGCTAAGGGATTCTATTTTCTTCCTTTTGGAGGGAAAATCACTACACAATATGCTTTTCAGAAGGATATCCGCCAGGAATTTAGTGTTCGTAGGCTTGATAGAACCCGTATTCCTGCCTTGAATATGGAACTGACTAGCCATTTGTGGGAATTATTTTGGGAGAGTATAGGAAATTCTCATTGGAAGACACAGCTAGGGGGTAATTTTTCCTATCAACAGAACTATAATCAGCCTGGAACAGGAGTAGTACCTGTAATTCCTAATTTTACTTCTGTAGGTTATGGCGTTTTTATTATTGAGAAATATCATTCTGATAAATGGGATGCAGAGGCAGGTCTTCGTTATGATTATAAGTACTTGAATGCCGATGGTTATAATATGTATGGAGAGCGTTATGGAGGAGAACATAATTTCCATAATCTTACCTATTCTTTAGGAGGAAGCTATCAAGCAAGTCCTTCTTTGGGAATCAGTAGTAATATAGGAATTGCTTGGCGAGCCCCTCAAGTGAATGAACTCTATAGCAGTGGTTTGCATCACGGAGCAGGGACTTTCAACTTAGGAGAAGCTTCTCTTAAGCCAGAAACAGGAGCAAAGTGGATTACTTCCCTTAAGTATGAACCTAAGCAAAGTGGTTTCTTCTTAAATATGGATGTATATGCTCAAGTAATTCGTAATTATATCTATGATTATCCTACAGGAGAGACTCGTACTTTGTCCTCTGGGGTGTATCCTATATTCCAATATACTCAAGCAGATGCTTTCTTTAGAGGCGCTGATTTAGAGATTTCTCAGCGAATACTTCGTTGGGGAGCTAATTCCAATACGTTATCCTATGGGATAAGAGGTGCAGTTGTTTTTGCAAACGAACTCAAAACAAACCGATATTTTCCTTTTATTCCGGCTCCTCGCTTATCCCATTCTTTGGAATGGAAAGTAACTCCTAAAGGGCTTTTTAAGCATATTGAGGCAAGTGTAGGGCATACTTTTGTAGCTAAGCAAACTCGTTTTGAGCCTTCACAGGAGCTGGTGCCTACTACTCCTGAAGCTTATCATCTTTTTGAAGCATCCTTAGGTGGAACGCTTTCTATTACAGAGCATCAGTCTTTATCTGTAAGGGTTTCGGCAGAGAACTTGCTAAACCAATTATATAAGGAATACACGAATCGATTTCGCTATTATGCACACGATTTAGGTAGAAATATTTCCTTAAGACTAAGTTATAATT
>CAJPPS010000289.1 GCA_905372595.1 uncultured Capnocytophaga sp.
ACTTAAAACTTAAGCTTATCTTTGAGCGTACGATAGAGCTTATTGACACTTACAAACCTGATGAACTAGCCATTGAAGCTCCTTTTTTTGGTAAGAATGTACAATCTATGCTAAAGCTTGGAAGAGCACAAGGAGTAGCTATGGCGGCAGGGCTTGCTCGTGAGGTTCCTATTACTGAATATGAACCTAAGAAAGTAAAAATGGCTATTACAGGGAATGGAAATGCATCCAAAGAACAAGTAGCTAAAATGTTACAACAATTACTAAACTTTAGGGAGCTTCCCTCACACCTAGATGCCACAGATGGACTTGCTGTAGCTGTTTGCCATTTTTTCAATGGTGGGAAAAAGGAAAAAGGAAAGAGTTATTCCTCTTGGGAATCGTTTGTTAAGCAGAATGAAAGTAGAATTTCATAAAATATAATCCCTACTTAAGAATGTATAGCCTGTACTTACACATCCCTTTCTGCCGACAAGCTTGCCATTATTGTGACTTTCATTTCTCTACAACTTTAAAGAGAAAACCTCAGTTGGTAAATGCTCTTTGCAAAGAGTTAGAGCTAAGAAAAACAGAGGCTACTATACCCTTACAAACTGTATATTTAGGAGGAGGTACCCCTTCTGTCCTCTCCTTTGGAGAATTAAGTGTACTCTTCTCAACTCTACATCAGAACTACTCTATAGCCCCCGATGCGGAAATCACTATAGAAGTAAATCCTGATGATTTTACTTCTCATAGCGAGCTTTCTTTAGCTCAAATCAAGTCATTGGGAATCAACCGATTAAGTGTAGGAGTACAGTCCTTTTTTGAAGAAGATTTACGGCTAATGAACCGAGTACATACTGCTAATCAAGCGATTGCTTTTTTAGAAGAAGCTACCAATTTATTTGAAAATATTACCCTTGACCTTATCTATGGAATCCCTAATATGTCCAATGAACGTTGGATAAAAAATATTGAAAAAGCTCTATCTTTTGGGATCCCCCATCTCTCTGCTTATGCCCTTACTGTTGAGCATAAAACAGCCCTTTATAATTTTATTAAAAAAGGAAAAATTCCCCCTACAAATGACCTACAAGCAAGAGAACAGTTCTATCTTCTCAAAGAATTACTAGAAAGTGAAGGATTCATCCATTATGAGCTATCTAATTTTGGAAAAAAAGGTTATTTTAGTAGAAACAATACTGCCTATTGGCAACAAAGAAAATATATGGGAATAGGTCCCTCTGCTCATAGTTATAATGGTACTGAACGTTATTGGAATATTCCTCATAATATTAAATACATTGAGCAAATTTCAAAAGGAATACTTCCTCAAGAAAGAGAGCTTCTCTCTAAAAAAGACCTTTATAATGAACGCATTATGACAGGATTAAGAATCCAAAAAGGAATTTCTCTCTCTGATATAAAAAAGGATTTTGGTTCCCACTACAGTAACTATTTGAAGAAAGAAGCCCTCCCTTATATAGAAAAAGGCTTACTCCTGCTAGAAAATGACCATATTCTTACCTCAAAGGAAGGCCTATTCCTTTCAGATGGAATTGCCTCTGATTTATTCATACTAGATTAGAAACGGTATTTTATTCCCACACCTAATATTTGTTTGAACTGAACTCGAGGACTATATAAGTGTTTGGTTCCATTAGGAAGTGTTTCTTGCTTAAACTTGACATCATCATCATACTTAACATGTGTTCCTACACGAGCCTGTAGATAGTTATTGATTTTCATATCCAATGATAGTTGCCAATCTATATCAATATTCCCAAAACTTTTGTCATATTGAGTATATAAGGAAAGCTGATTACTCATATCCACATTTTCATAGATTCTGGTGTCATATTTTCCTGAAAATAAGAAACCTACTTCTGTTAAATGTTGCTTAGCAGACTTAACTATATTTCCAGCATTATCATACTGAGCAGGAGCTAACCCATAAGATCCAAGGTCAGCCAAACGCTGATCAAGAACAAAAGTAGCCTTAAGTGTTAAAGGAGATACATATAGTGTTAGCTTAGGTTTTTCAGGTACATACTCCATCCCTATCCCTAGAAATAGATACCCTGGAGCCATTAATCGGGAGATAGGAAGTGCATTTTCTTTTTTAGGGTAATCAAATCCATCACTGAACTGGGTATTAAAAGAAAATTTAGAAGAATAATACCAATCTCTAAAACCTGTACGATAACCATAGGAAGAAGTAAAAGAAATTTGATCATCTGTTTTTCTAAGTTGTTCTCCTGTCTGGATATTAATTCCATAATTGGCAATCAGTTCATTATCCCAATAATAATTCTCAACCAAGTAGCGACGCCTGAACTTCACATCAGCTAAGAAAGAAACAGAATTAACCCCTCCTGCACTCCAGTTAGAATAAGCTACTTCACTCATATTAAGCCCCACTGCATTGAACTTATACCAACGTTCATTCTGTAGCTTTATCTTCTCAAAAGTATAGTTTAAAGCACTTTTTGAGATTTCTAGTTTAACAATTTGAATAGATGGAGGCTTCATTTCTCCACGTACTTTCCTTACT
>CAJPPS010000290.1 GCA_905372595.1 uncultured Capnocytophaga sp.
TGTGCTATGGTGTTATTACTTACCAATTCAATGGTAAATTGCACTAAGCAAACTGTTGAGGAACGTGAGGTAGAACAGGCAGGTTCTGATATTATAAGAGGAGATAGTGCTCCCTTGGCTACTCAAGGAAAAGTAGGGGATTATTTTATAAATGAGAGAACGGCTGAGTTCTATGGTCCTAAAACAGCAGAAGGCTGGGGTCAAGCAGTACGTTTTGGAAAAGATCAAGATGCAAAAACTAAGATACACTCTGGGGTAGGAGCTCCTGATAATACAAAAGGAAATGAAGGAGATTGGTATATAGACAAAGAAACAAGGAAGTTATATGGACCTAAAACCCAAAATCAATGGGGAAATGGAATTGTTCTTGGAGGAAATCCTAATAATGGATCTAATCAGGATAGTGATGCATCGTTGCCTGATTATCGCCTAGGAGATGAGGATAAGACCCTATTGGCTTGGACAAATCCTAAAACTCAAGTTATAGATATGACCAAGGATGCTAAGCTTAATCAGGTAGAAAAGCTTGAAATAGGAGCTATTTCAGAGCAACGTGCCCTACAAAAATTTGTATTAGGTAGTCAGGTAGGAATTATTGGAGCCTCTGCTTTTAAGAATTGTTTCTATTTGGAAGAATTTGTATTCAACAGAAAGCTAACCACTATTGAAGAAACCGCTTTCCAGAACTGTTTGTATCTGGAGGTTATGGAACTCCCTGAAGGCTTAGAAACATTGGGACAACAAGCCTTTGTAAGTTGTGTAAAATTGAAAAAAGTTCTGGTTCCTTCCTCTTGTAAAAATATACACGGAGCTGCTTTTGAAGGATGTGAAAATCTGGAACAAGTTATCTTAAAAGAAGGAATAGAGAATATATATACCAATGCTTTCCAGTCTTGTAAATCTCTTAAGAAAGTTGTTTTTCCAGCTTCATTGAAGGGCTTGGGAGCAGGAATCTTCAAGGATTCAGGAGTTACAGAGGTTACCTTCAGAGGGAATGTTCCTGAAAGTGGCTTAGGACAGGGTACAGGAAGTCCTTTTGAAGGAGTTGCTACTCTTGAGAAAATATATGTCCCAGAGGAGTTTATAGAAGATTATAAATCTCAATTGCCTGATTATAAGAATATTATTCACCCTATCAAATAATACTCCAATGGGAAATATAGTAAAAAATATAACATTATCTGCCTTAGGACTACTTTGGGTAACTACTGTTCCTGTAAGTTGTGTAAAGGAGACAATTGAGCATACTAAGGTAAAAAAAGCAAGTTCTATTTATATAGATCAAGGGGTTCCTCCTTTGGATAAAGGGGAAAAAGGCGATTACTATATAGATAAGCTTACGGGGCTTCTTTATGGACCTAAAACAGATGAACAAGGCTGGGGAAGAAATCCTATAAGACTTCTGAGTGAAGAAACCTTGGCTAATAATACCATTATTGCTGATAAAGGAATTCCTAAGAGAGAAAGAGGAAAGATAGGAGACCTATATATAGATACCAATGCACAAAAGCTCTATGGGCCTAAAAGTACAGAAGGGTGGGGGAATGGTTATAAATTGGGTGATAAGACTCCTCGCTCTCTCAAAGACGAATGGCCTAATTACAGATTAAGCAAAGATGGTAAAACACTCTTGGCGTGGGTGAACCAGCGCACTGTACATCTGGATATGCGTACAGATTCTAACTTGAGTAAAGTAACCACCATTGCCAAAGAGGCTTTTACTCCCTCTTATGCACTTACTTCGGTAATTATTTCTGATAATGTAACTATTATAGAAGAAGGAGCTTTTTCCCAGCTTCCTTTCTTAGAGTTAGTTACCTTACCAGGAAGCCTTAAGGAAATAGCAAAAGGAATATTTAATAACTGTCCTAAACTAAAGGTTATCAACCTTAATGAAGGAATAGAGAAAATAGGTGATTTTTCTCTCTCTGACGCTAGTTTCGAGGAAATTAGTGTTCCTTCAAGTGTCCGAAAGATAGGAGGATATGCTTTCGCCAATAATGAAAAATTGTTGAGAGTGAAACTACGAGAAGGTCTCAAAGAAATCGGAAGTAATGCTTTCTCTTATTGTACTGAATTGACCTCTTTTGAGATTCCTGCAAGTGTAGAGGTTATAGGAGAGGGAGCTTTTTCGAATTGTTATAATGTAAATACTCTTATACTTCATTCTAAGGATATTCCCAAATGGCAAAATTATCATATTGCTGATTTTGAAGAACTTGTGGATATATATGTTCCTGATGAAAGCGTAACACTCTACAAAAATGATCCAGAATGGGAATTAGATAAAGATAAGATAAAACCTTTATCCCAAATGCCTAAATAAATCTTATTTATACTGAGCTTTGCCAATGTGAAAATCATTGGCAAAGTCATTAAAAAAAATTTTTTCTAACTCTTATAAGCCTCTCCTAATCAATTAGGGAGAATGGGAGAGGTGTTTTCTTAAAAATAAAGACGATTTATTAAACCTTTTTTAAATGAAAAAAATAATCCTAATTAGTTTAACCATTCTTGCAACTATCTGTATAT
>CAJPPS010000291.1 GCA_905372595.1 uncultured Capnocytophaga sp.
TTCTCTTTCAATGTCTTGTTTCATAATTTATAAAAATATTATTTAAAAGTATTATAAATTAAAATAGCTAATGTAGTGATAGCTGTTGTGATACTTACAGTTTCTGTTGCACTCATTCCTTTTCGTTCTGGTTTTTCAGGAACAATAACAATGGCTCCTGGAGCTACTTTTGGATAACTCCTAAAGAAAAGAAATTTTTTAGTACCTTTTACATCTCCATTAGAATACATTACATAAACAGAGCGTTTCTGAGCATTATCAGAGAACCCCCCAGCACTATTAATATAAGATTTTGTTGATTTACCTCTTTCATAACGAACTAATGAAGGAGCCAGTACAAGTCCTTTTATTTCAATAGTCTGTTTCTCTGATGGGATAATGAGAACATCATCTTCTTTGAGGATAAGATCCTCATAGGAATTTTTATTGTTCATTATTCGTTTGAGATTTATCCCTACACGATATTCATTTTTTTCTTTTTGTTTTTTATCTTCAGTATTCTCCTCTGTCTCAATAATAGACAATTCTTTATCTACTTTTTTTAGTTTTTTTAATTGCTTCTCTTGGGCATTATCTTCTTTCTCTTGTCCCTTTTTCCTTAGTAAAGTGGCTCCTTCTATATATGCATAAGGAGCAAATCCTCCAGCACGTTCTATCAAGCTTGAGATACGTTCTTCCTTAGAAAGAATAGCGTAAGAACCAGGGAAAGCAATTTCTCCTTCTATTTTCACAATTTGTTGAGGAGTATATCCTTTTTGGAAGCGAACAGTTACAATATCATAGGGTTCAAGTTCTATACTTTGTTTTCCTTCCAAATTTTCTGAAAGAGGGACATTCTGTATATTACTAATTATTTTGAAATTAGTATCGTTTGTCTGTCGGGCGACTTGTACTTGACTATGATCAGCTCCTTCTATGAATCCACCTGCTATAATAATTAAATCCTCAGGAGTCATTCCTTTAGCAAAAGGAACTTGCTGAGGCTTACGAACAGCTCCTTCAATGCGTACAAAATATTTTAATGAAAGGCTATCCCTACCATATATGTGTAGGCTATCATTAGCTTGTAAAGGAATGGTTTGTTTTTGTTCTAAGATGTCTTTTAGTGAAAAATTAACACTTTGTTTGTCAACTCTATTAAGGGTTCTGAATAGAATAGCACGGTTTAAATAAGCCTCATCTCTTATTCCTGCAGCTTTATTAATCAGGTCTAAAACGGTCATACCATCTCTGTAAGCATAATTACCTGGCTGATAGACAGCTCCAGTAATACTAATCTTATTATGATATATGTCAGATAATTTATGAACAATTAGCTTATCTCCTCCATATATTGCGAATTTTTCTGCTTCAGAGATGGCAACCTCTTTTACTTCTCGTTTTGCTCCTGATATGCGTTCTATTACCAAGTTATCTTTGTAAGCATTAGCTGTGAATCCTCCAAAGAAATCTATTAAGTTTGAAAGTTTTTCTCCTTCTTTTACCTCATAAAGACCTTCTCTTTTTACAAAACCTATGACTTCCACCTGATTTCTATAAGGAGGAACAATAATCACGTCTTGATCAATCAGATTAATATTACCTTGTTGAGAGCCTTTTAATAAAAAATCATAAATATCAAGGGTAGCAATTGTTTTTCCTGAACGAACAACTTGAATATTACGGAAAGAACCATTTTTTGTAGGACCTCCACTAGCATATAGAGCATTAATAACATTGGAGAGAGCACTAATAGAATAAGTACCAGGAGCCTGTACTTCCCCAATAATATTCACTTTTACAGTTCGGATATTAGCAATTGATACTCCTGTATATATCTTGGAATAACTTCCTTCTGGAGCAGCAATTCCAGCATATATTCTTCGGAGAGCTGTATTAATTCGAGCTTTTGCTTCTGTGAAATTAAGTCCTCCTACGTGTACTTTTCCAGCTAGGGGAAGGATTATATTCCCTTGATTATCTACTTTCTGAGTAGTACTATTTTCAGTAGCTCCCCATACTTCAATTAATAGTTCATCACCTGCATTAATGATATAGTTCTCAGGTGTGGGAACATTAATTGTTGGTGCAAATGATATTTTAGGATTTTGAAAAAAATCATAACCAAAGAGCCTGTTTTTTTCAGTTAGAGTAAGAGAATCCTTAGCTCTATTTATGGGAGTTCTTCCAAAGACTTCTTGGGCATTAGAGCTTGTTTTATTTGTTTGGGGATTATTATTTTTATTAACACGAGAAGTGGAGAGAGTCATTATTCTCTGCCTAAGTTTGCTAATCTGTGAAGAAGGGATTCCCTTAACTTGTGCAGCTGTTTCCAAATCAGTGAGTGAATATCCTTGGGCTTGCGCTTTATCCCAAAAGGCTTGTATTTGTTCATCTGAAATTTGGTCAATATTGATATACGCTAACTGCTCTATATTGAGGTTCTGTGCAGAGAGCTTTGTGAGAATACCAATGCTTAAGATAAGCATCAAAAGTATTTTTTTTGTCATAATCAATCGTTTTTTAAATAGAGTGCAAATATAAATC
>CAJPPS010000292.1 GCA_905372595.1 uncultured Capnocytophaga sp.
AAATAGGTTTGAAATAATAGGTTGGGTTTGTTTTGGCTATAAGCAACAAATTGTTTTGCCTCCTAAAAACTCATCTCAACTATAAATCCTTCGTGACCACGTACGTTAAACACTGTATTATCCTCGAAAATAAGGTATTGTCCTTTGATGCCCATAAGCTTACCCTCATAATGTTGGGTTTTAGGCATCGTAAGGCTAGTTACTTTGGTAGGATATCGCAATACAGGATAGCTTATATGATATACAGGCACCTCGCTAAGGTATGGGAGCACCTCCTGAGGAAGGTAGGCTTCTAGTCCTTTCTTTACGGTTTGCAAATCTACTTCTTGGAGCTGGTTGGTGAGCATTTTTCTCCAATTAGTTTTATCTGAAATGTGTGCTTTTAGGGCTACTTCAGCAATTCCAGCTAAGTAGCGGTTGGGAACTTCTATCATAATAAGGGCTTGGTGTGCTCCTTGGTCTATCCAGCGTGTGGGCATCTGGGTCTTACGAGTAACACCTACCTTTACCTCGCTGGAATTAGCCAAATAAAGTAGGTGAGGCTGTAGTTGTACTTGTTGTTCGTAAGCTAAGTCTCTGTCTTCTATTCCTAAATGAGCTTTGCTGAGCTCTGGGCGTATAATCCATTCGCCTACTTGAGGCGCTTCAAAGAAGCATTTTTTGCAGAGCCCCTGTCGGTAAATTTCTTTGGGCTTTCCACAGTTAAGGCATTGGTATCCTGAGAATGTTAGCGAGATATTTTGGTTGAGTAGTTCATTAACGAAGAGTTCTTCTTCACCTAAAGAGAGGTAATACTGTACAGGGGAATGCGCTTCAGTACGCATTTTTTGTAATAGGATAGAAAAAGTATTCATTTATTATCTATTTGCTCATAAATTTTCGTATTTCTTGAGTATTTTGAGCTGTTCGTCATCGAATAGGTAGGGATCATTCTTAATAATGAGCCTTCCGTTCTCATCTACCCAAGCTGTGAGATAAGAAATATCAATTACAAAGTGTTGTTTGGGTCG
Source organism: uncultured Capnocytophaga sp. (assembly GCA_905372595.1). Taxonomy (GTDB): domain Bacteria; phylum Bacteroidota; class Bacteroidia; order Flavobacteriales; family Flavobacteriaceae; genus Capnocytophaga. The sequence goes on from CAJPPS010000292.1 coordinate 1,011, forward strand.
TACTCTATATTGATTTCTACCTTTGTTCATTGCTTCGCGCACTTTCTCATAAGTCCAATCACCCTTGGAGCGATTTAGGAGGTAGTGGGCAAATTTATCGGGGCTTTGCACACGCACACATCCGTGGCTATAAGCGCGCTGAGTCCTCTCGAAAAGAGCTTTGGAAGGCGTATCGTGCAGATAGATGCTCATATTATTATAAAGTATAAACTTCACCAAGCCAAGAGAGTTACGCTCAGAGGGATCTTCTACAAAATAGAATACTCTCTTCTTAATGCCTTCTTCCTTCCAATTCACTTGTGAGGGATCTATCTCTTTGTTGTTTTCGTAGAGCTTGTAACCTCTTTTGGCATACTTGAGAGAGTCTCCGCTACTGATGATGTTCGGAATCATCTCCTTTTGGATAATGCTTTGTGGTACCGACCAAGTAGGTCGGAACTCTACATAATGAAGGCTATCGGAGAAAATGGGGGTTGGGGTTTGCGGATTTCCTACCACCACTCGGGTAGAGAATATAAGGGAATCCTTATGGAATAGGCGGAGAACGTACTCAGGGATATTCACTAAAATATAGTCTTCCCCTAAGTCTTTATTTTGCCAACGGAGCCTTTCCATATTTAGCAGGAGTAAATCTCTTTCCTTCTTAGGTGTCATTAACAGATAGTTCAGAGTGGTTTTCCCGGGGATTCCATCGGCGGAGAGCCCTATGCTTTGCTGAAATTGTTTTACAGCTACTATCAATAGAGAATCCACTTCCTGCGGTTCTTTTTGTACTTCAGAGCGAAAACCCTTTTGTTCTAGCTGATTCCGTAGGGCTACAATAGTGCTATCCCTATAACCAATGGCAAATTTTTTGAGGTCAGTAATAGCAAAAGGGGTGAAAGAAATAGCCGTATCTTTCTCGAGCTCTTTATACCTTATTGCCATATTTTTATAGAAAGGCTGTTGAGGTTGTAGAGCCTCTATAATTTGTGATAAATTGTCATTATCTTGTAATTTCAGGAGTAATTCAACGTTGTCAAGGAGCGGACGATTGCGTTTCCAGATGCGGGTTTCGTCTCCTACCTTAGGAATTCTTCCGTGGGTGAGGTGATGAGAGAGCAATAGGAAGGAAGCGGTAATATTCTTGTCTGCGGATTCTAATTTTCGTAGGAAAAGGGAATCTTTGCCCTTATAAAGAGAAGTTACTTCCTCCGAAAGTTCTTTCTGCCTGTAGTTCTGAGGGAAGAAACCATAGCTGGATAGGGAATCAAGTGCTTGTATGTACCTGTGAAATAGGGGAGAGGCATCATTAGCATATAGCCAACGGGTCTGATAGTTATATTTTTTATAGAAAAGCACAAGTTCTTTCTCTATGATGGCTTTGTAAGTAGGGTCTTTGATGGTTACGTTTTGTAGGGCTACCTGTGTTGTATCTTGTAAGGATACGGCTTCATAAGAAATATTGATGTCTCTATCAGAAAGCTCATCTACGCCCACAGCGGAGTTGGTATTTTTGTCTTTACACCCCTGAAT
>CAJPPS010000293.1 GCA_905372595.1 uncultured Capnocytophaga sp.
AATAGAAATTGATGAATATCATAAAAACAGCTATAGAAGGGGTTGTTATTATAGAACCTAAGGTGTTCGCGGATGATAGAGGCTATTTCTTTGAGTCTTTTTCTCAACAGCGATTTATAGAAAACGTTTGCAATACAACTTTTGTACAAGATAATGAATCCAAATCCTCTTATGGGGTGCTCAGAGGGTTACATTATCAGAAGCCTCCTTACGCACAGTCTAAGCTTGTGCGTGTGGTCAAAGGAAGTGTGTTAGATGTAGCTGTAGATATCCGCAAAGGATCTCCTACATTCTCAAAATACGTGGCTGTGGAACTTTCTCAGGAGAATAAACGTCAGTTTTTTATACCAAGAGGATTTGCTCACGGATTTGTAGTGCTCACTCAGGAAGCTATCTTTCAGTATAAGTGTGATGCTTATTATGCACCAAATTATGAAGGAAGTGTATTGTGGAATGATACAACGATAGGAATTGACTGGAAAGTACCCCATCAGGATATTATACTTTCCTCCAAAGATACCCAAAGTCCTCTTTTAAAGGATGCTTGGCTATTTGATTATCAAGAAGAATTATATTAAAAACATCCATTATATGAAAAATATTCTTATTACAGGAGCAAGCGGGCAGCTTGCTATGGAAATTAAACAAGAATTGAATAATTCTATAACAAATAATTATATCTTTACAAACAAAAATGAGTTAGATGTAACCAATGCTGATAAGGTGAGTTCTTTCTTTAGTAAAAACTCAATAGAATTGGTTATCAATTGTGCTGCTTATACTAATGTAAATGGTTCTGAAATAGACAAGGAAACCGCTAACTTGGTCAATCATCTTGCGGTAAAAAATATAGCAGAGGCTTGTACTGAGCAAGGAAGTGCCTGTATCCATCTCTCTACAGATTATGTATTTGCTGGAGAGAAGAATACCCCTTATACCGAGACTGATGCTACTTCTCCGCTGGGGGCTTATGGACAGACTAAGCTATTGGGTGAAAGTGCTTTGCAACACTCTGATATTGATTTCTTGATTCTAAGAACCTCTTGGCTCTACTCCGCTTTCGGAAATAATTTTGTGAAAAATATATTGGGAATCAGTAAGGAACGTAAGGAGCTTAAGGTGGTCTTTGATCAGGTAAGCACTCCTACTTATGCTAAGGATTTAGCACGCTTTATCATCTTTATTATTGAAAATAAGCTCTACAGAGGTAGGCAAGATGTATACCACTTCTCCAATGAAGGAGTGTGCTCTTGGTACGACTTTGCCGTAGAGATACTCAAGCTTGCTGGTAGTGATTGTAAAGTGATTCCTTGTAGGACAGAAGAGTTCCCTACTCCAGCCGCTCGTCCTGCTTACTCAGTATTGGACAAGGCTAAAATCAAAACAGATTTCAACTTCTCAATTCCTTATTGGAGAGACTCCTTAGTTTCTCTGATGACTAATTACAAACTTTAAACCTTATAGATGAAACATATTTTAATCACAGGTGGAGCAGGGTTTATAGGAGCTAACTTCATGGTGTATTTTGCACAGAAATATCCTGATTACCACTTGGTAAATTTGGACAAACTCACCTATGCAGGGGACTTAACCAACCTTACAGAAGTAGCTCAAGCTCCTAACTATACCTTTGTAGAAGGTGATATCTGTGATCGAAAACTTATAGAGTCACTCTTTGGAAAATATAACTTCCAAGGAGTGATTCATTTTGCTGCTGAATCTCACGTGGATAACTCCATTGCCTATCCGGATGCCTTTATCACCACCAATATACATGGGACTTTCACTCTCTTGGATGTCGCTCGACACCATTGGATGGAGGCGCCTTTCGTGGTAAAGGAAGCCTACAAGGAAGCGCGTTTTCACCATATCTCTACTGACGAGGTGTATGGAACATTAGGGGAGACAGGTCTCTTTACCGAGACTACTCCTTACGCACCCAATTCGCCTTATAGTGCCTCCAAAGCCTCTTCGGATATGATTGTCAGAGCATACTTCCATACTTATGGAATGAATGTAACTACTTCCAATTGCTCTAATAACTATGGTCCTAAGCAGCATAAAGAGAAGTTGATTCCTACTATTATCCGCAAGGCGCTACAAGGACAAGCTATTCCTATCTATGGAGATGGGAAGAATGTACGCGACTGGCTTTATGTATTAGACCATTGTACAGGGATAGACCTTGTTTTCCATAAAGGGAGGGCAGGGGAGACCTACAATATAGGCGGGCGCAATGAGCGTGATAACCTCTTTATTGCAGGACATATCTGTGAGTTGTTAGACCGAAAACGACCTTTGGAAGGGGGCAAGTCCTACAAAGACCTGATTACCTTTGTCAAAGACCGCGCAGGGCACGATCGCCGTTATGCTATTGATGCTACCAAACTCGAAACCGAATTGGGCTGGCGTGCACACGAAAACTTTGAAACAGGGATTGTCAAGACTATTGATTGGTACCTTACTTATTTTGAAGATTTGCTATAGCCTCAAGGGCTTTTTATTATGAAAGATATTGTCA
>CAJPPS010000294.1 GCA_905372595.1 uncultured Capnocytophaga sp.
AAATAATATTCTATCTTTTTTGGAAGAGATAATTCATAGAATCAAATATTTACTTTCTAAAATACTTACATCGAATCCGGAAAATAGAACCTTTGTACGGATTCTGTTTTTTTTAATCCTAAAAAACCTCGTACATTTGCCTCGAAAATATAAATAACCAATAGAGATGGAAAATATATCATCAAGAACAGCCAATGAATCTGCTTATGTACCCCGTACCATTACCCTTGAGAAAGGGAAGATACCGCCTCAGGACTTGGAACTGGAAGAAGTAGTCCTAGGAGGAATGCTCATTGATAAGCGAGGAGTAGATGAAGTCATAGATATTCTCTCAGAGGAGGCATTTTATATGCCTGCGCACCAGAAAATCTATGCGGCTATAGATAAATTATTCCGCGAGTCCTTACCTATAGATATGATGACCGTTCGAGAGGAATTACTCAAAGGAGGCGTTCTCAAAGAAGTAGGAGGGGGGGCATATCTGGTATATCTTACTGAAAAGGTGTCTTCTTCAGCCAATATAGAGTTTCACGCCAGAATACTTCTCCAGAAGCATATCAAAAGAAGTCTTATAAAGATGTCCAGTGAGATTAGCGAAGAAGCATATAATGAAGAGGTAGATGTATTTGACCTATTGGATAGTGCAGAAAGCAAGCTCTTTGCCATTACCCAAGGGAATATTACTCGTACTTCGGAATCAGCTAGAGAATTGGTACTGAAAGCACGCGAAAAAATAAAAGAATTACATAAAAAGAAAGAGGAATTCAGTGGGGTTCCCTGTGGATTTACCAAAGTAGATGAGCTTACCGCTGGCTGGCAACCTACCGACCTTATCATAGTAGCCGCTCGACCCGCAATGGGAAAGACAGCTTTTACCCTTACGATGGCAAGAAATATCGCTATTAATAGTAAGATTCCTGTTGCTTTTTTCTCTTTAGAGATGTCTGCCATACAGCTTATTACTAGGCTTATAGCTTCGGAAACAGGGATTACTTCGGATAAATTACGTACAGGAAAGCTTACCGAAGATGATTTTGAACGACTAAACTTCAAGATACAAGACCTCCTAGAAGCTCCCTTATATATAGATGATACACCTTCTCTTTCTATCTTTGATTTGCGAGCCAAGGCTAGGCGTATGGTCTCCAAATATGGAGTGAAAATTATTTTTATAGATTATTTGCAACTGATGACGGCAAATACTACCAATAAAGGAGTGGGGAATAGGGAACAAGAAATCTCGACCATCTCTCGTAACCTCAAGGCTTTAGCCAAGGAATTGGATATCCCTGTAATTGCGCTCTCTCAGCTATCTCGTAATGTGGATACTAGGCAAGGGCATAGGCGACCACAGCTTTCTGACCTTAGGGAATCAGGAGCTATAGAGCAGGATGCCGATATTGTTACCTTCCTTTATCGTCCGGAATACTATGGGTTAGGAACTTGGGATGACACAGATGCTACCCCTACAGAGAAACAAGCAGAGTTTATTATAGCCAAGCACCGTAACGGTGGGCTGGATAATGTTCGATTGAGGTTTGAAAATGGAGTTTTCAGTAATCTAACAACGGGTCCCTTCTCCCCAATGCAGTCTTTTGCTTCTAGAAATAATGATAAGGAAGAAGAAGAGAATAGAGCCTCCTCAGCCAATATACCCAAAGGAGATATTAATAATGCCTTTGATAAAAATGATCCCACATCAGATGTTCCTTTTTAGGGAAAAATGGCTACTAATGTAGTGTAAAAGGACGAAAAAGGTATTTCCGACCACCTCCAAGGTTAAAAATATGACCTTGTCAGGTTATCCAGAGGACGAAAGAGGTGTTCCCGACCACCTCTAAGGTTAAAAATATGACCTTGTCAGGTCATCCGAAGGACGTCGGAGGTTATATTTTGCATTGGGCTACTATGTTTTTGTAATTCTAAGGTTTTATTATTTTTAAACTTTAGCTAAGTTAAAAAAAATCAGTATATTTGCCGAAAAAATAGTTTATATGAAACAGTTATTTATTTTATTCCTGCTCCTTACGACCAACGCCTTTGCGCAAGGTCCTTTTGGAGATTATGCCGTAGTAAAAGACAAAGACGGCTATGTAAACATTCGCGCTAAAGAAAACGTAAAAAGCAAAATTGTAGGCACTTTGCCTAACAATACACTTGTGTATGGTTTCTTTGATAAGGAATATAACCCTACTAACTGGATTGAAGTTGATAAAGGGTATGTGCATCAAAGTCGCTTGAAAAAAATATTTGACTTTCGTGCTATAGAAGGTAAAGTGCAAGGCAATAGTATTATTTTTGATGATAAGGACGTAAAAGTAACCATTACCAAACAGAAGTTCGACAAAACCAAGCACAAGATTACTAAGAAAGAACACGATGGTTGGACAGAGCTTATCATTGACGGCAAAAAAATGTATGGTATAGAAGATGAATTATTGCCTGATGACCATTACAAGAGTATTACCGTAACTATGAAAGGCAAAAACGTACCTATCCCTA